>JALNVG010000102.1 GCA_023227685.1 Bacteroidaceae bacterium | reverse complement strand
GAGATGAAAAGAATTTGTACCGTACATATCGATCACTTACTCATTGGTTATGCCGACAAAAACAGCGTCCAAACAGTGGCCGGTCCGTTGGATGCCGATCTCAATAGTGGCGAGCTGACTTGTCTACTTGGTATTAATGGAGTAGGTAAAACAACTTTGCTTCGCACATTATCTGCTTCGCTGAAGAAATTGGGTGGTTCCATCGAGATTCTCGGCAAGAATATTGATAACTATTCATCTCGAGAGCTTTCGACTGTTATCAGTGTTGTGTTGACTGAAAAGTGTATTATTAATAATCTCACGGTGCGTGAATTAGTTGCTATGGGCCGTAGTCCTTACACCGATTTTTGGGGTACGCTGGAGACTAAAGATAAGGAAATGGTTGACCGATCCCTCCAACAGATACAAATAACGCATCTTTCCGACAAGAATCTGCAAACGCTGAGTGATGGTGAACGACAAAAAGCAATGATTGCAAAAGCTCTTGCCCAAGAAACTCCGGTTATTTTTCTTGATGAGCCAACGGCTTTTCTCGATTATCCCAGTAAGGTGGAAATGATGCAGCTCCTTCATCGGCTTAGTAGGGAGATGAACAAAACGATTTTCATCTCCACACATGACTTGGAACTGGCCTTGCAATTGGCCGACAAACTCTGGATCATGGATAAGAAAGAAGGGATACGTATCGGAACCCCCGAAGATTTGTCACTTGATGGAAGTTTGAAAAGATTCTTTGATTATCCGGGCATCGCTTTTGATTGGAAAAGCGGTCTGTTTCGTATTAATAATCCTATTCATCGCAACATTTGTCTTTCCGGCGATGGTAAAAGCTATGTTATGGCCCAAAAAGCTCTTTCCCGCAATGGAATTAAAACCAATCGTGATATCAAGATTGATGAAAAAGAAATTAATATAGAGGCTTTTAACGGCGAAGAGGGTAGCGTGAAATATATTGTTCATACTTCCTCAAATCCTTCGGGTATTGAGGTGAACAACGTTGAATCCCTGCTTAACATATGCGTAGAAGAGCAATAAAATTATTCGGCAAAAAAATAAGATATGGTTTGTCAATCATAAAATCTTTTGTATCTTTGCACGCATAAAATATGCGGCAGTAGCTCAGTTGGTAGAGCATCAGCTTCCCAAGCTGAGGGTCACGAGTTCGAGTCTCGCTTGCCGCTCAAGCTAAAAGCCCTATAATAAGGCATTTAAAGCCATATACAGCAAAAAGTATATGGCTCTTTTTTTTGCACTTTTGGCGAAAAAAGCTACATTTGCATGCAAATGTTTCGCAATAGTTTCACAATTGTTCTACAGAAAAAACAAGAAAATAGCTACTACGTTAAAGCTATTGTTTTTACCACACCATAAAAAGAAGGAAACAGAAAAAGGAAGCGGATAAAGCGAAGGTTGGACTTTGCCAATGCAGGCATCTCATCTTGTTTGGTCTATAATTGCTCTTATTATAATCCTTGTTATTATTTTCATTGGTTGGAAATTCAAGAAAGAGATAAAATTGTTCTTCCAAAAAAATAAGTATTTTTACGCTGTAGAAATTATGCTTTCTTGAGAGACGATTTTGCCCCCCGGGTTCTGAAAAGAATTCGGGGATTCTTTAGATAGATATGAAATGATCAATCCATAAAACTTATAACATACTCAAAATATATTTATAAATCAGATTTTTTTATTTTTTTTATGTGATTTATACACGAATTTTATCTACATATGCACTTTTTAATACTACTTATCCCCAAGACAGAAAAAAAGCATTTGTAGCATGTCTTTTTGTTTTATATATTTGTACGTCAAAATTAACATGTAAGTTTCCTCGTAAATGTCAGCTTCCCATTTTTAGGACAGAGTTAAATTAGACTGCTAAATTAATCATATTTATTTTAGTTTCATAATTTCTTCTGTATTCATTGGGGAACATGTCCCCCAATGAATCGTGTGGTCGTTTTTCATTGTAGTCATCCATCCATGCTTCGGTTATTTCCCGGACGTCTGTAAGAGTCCTAAATATATAGGCATCAAGTACTTCACGTCTGTAACCTCCATTAAAGCGTTCCACATAACTATTCTATGTCGGATAACCGAACTGGGTGTATTTAATCTCTATCCCCTTTCCTTTACACCATACTTGAAATTTATTCGAAATAAACTCAGGACCATTATCACAACGAATGCTTTCAGGCTTGCCTTTGAGCCAAAGAACCTTTTCAAGTATCTTTATTACACGTTCCCCCGGCATAGACATCGATATTTCTTGCGCTATGGCCGAACGATCAAAGTCATCTATATATTTAGAACGCGAAACTTCCGTCCACCCATCAACGTGTCATTTATAAAGTCCATCGACCATGTTCGGTTAGGAATAAGGAATCACAAGTGGCTACTTAACCCTTGCCAGCAAACGTTTCTTTAGCTTACTGCGTTTGTTGTAATGCATGGATGTGTATACCCGATACACTCTTTTATGATTTCACGGTTTACCTTCCCGTCGCAGTCTTGAATAAATCTTCCAAAAGCCGTCACCAAAAACAGATGCTTCCTTTATGGCATTAATCTATAAAATTTGGAGAACTATTTAAAATATTGTAATTTTGACGCTCGGCAGGAGTGGGGTGCTCCACTCCCTTGAAACTAACCGCTTCCAGAGTGATAAAGATTATTAAAGTAAACTATGACACAGTTTATTTTACGCCCTCTTCTTTCTTAATATTGTTTTAATGGGAAGCCTTTATTTTATGAATGGAATCAGTAGTATCGTTCATTGAACGATTTGAAAATAATTATAAATTTATAATATATTTAGAGTATGGCTTTTATGTTTAACGATTTTTATTCAACAGCTGATAGCTTTTCTCTCTCAAAAAGAGCGATAATGGTTAAAGGTATATATTCCTTTCTGAAGTATATGATAATTGCATTTTTATTAGGATCTATTCTTTTAGCTTTGGAACATTTTCATCTTGTCAATAAAGATTATCTCATACCAAGTTCTATAGAATCTAGGTACAATCATATTTGGGGCTATTTATATCCTACGTTATTCGGTCCATTCTTAGAAGAGATTGCTTTTAGATTAGGATTGGATTTCAAGAAAAAACATGTTGTTATATCATTTCCGATTTTTATATATATATTGTTAAGTATGATAACTAAAACAAGTTATTACACAGAACTTATATATAAGATTCCTATTTGTGCTATAGTTGCAGTATTATTGTATAAAATGCCAATGCGATATTGGAATACTTTAAAAGAAAAATATGGTAAATATGTTATTATTACATCTGTAATTGTATTTGCACTTCTTCATCTTTTTCATTATCATTTTTATTTACCTTATTTCCTCTTATACGGTATTCTCTGCTTTCCACAATTTGTCACAGGTGCTATCATTACATATTATCGTCTTAACTTAGGTTTCTTTTATGGTGTGGCTTTTCATATTATTTTTGATTCAGCAATTTTTTTCCTTAATTTAAGTTTACTTATACGTTAATGATTAATTCAACCACTTTTATTGTTTTGATGTTTGATATCATCGGGGGATATTGAGCGCCTTCCTTATAGTTAAATAAAAAGAGGCTACTAAATGTAGCCTCTTTTTTTATTTTTTCTTGTTTACAGTTTAATAGTAAGCCCTATTTTACCACCCGAGAATTCTGTATGCCCGCCGAACTCAAGGTTAACTCCTATTTTATCGTTGAAAAAGTAGCGGCCACCTATTTGTGCACCCAATCCCAAACCTGAAGAATGATCACCGTGATAACCATCGGGTGAATCCCATGAATAAAAACCGAGGTTTAGTCCTGCATAAAAGTCCCAATTCCTGGGGATTTCCATCAGGTTATTGAAATGATAATTTGCATTTCCTGAAATACCCCAGACGTGACGATGATAATCATAATTGTCCCATGTATCATTATAACCTCTGTATGAAAGTTCTCCGCCGAGAGTAATATCTCTACTAATAGCGTGATCTAGTCCGATATAAACAGGCAAGCCATAATCTGAAATTCCTACCCCCACATTGAACTGAGTTTCACCTTTGGGAAGGGAGTTTTGCGCATGGGCAATCGAGATTATTAACATTAAGAAGACTACTGAAAAGAATAATTTTTTCATTTTTTTTCTGAATTGAAATCATTTAGTAAATTCTTTAATAAGTTGCTGTTTATTCAACTATACTTAGCTCACATTTAAGCTATACGTAAAACAATGACTTCTTGTATATAGTTCATAATATATATTAAATATAATTATATTTAACCATAGCGCATTTATGCGATACAAATTTTTAAGTTATTAAAAGCCTGATATATTTTTTATTTTATTACTATTCTTACAGTTCCGGACTTTAACCAAGGTGCACTAAAATGTACTTGAGCAGTACCTGCGACTCCGGTAGACTGGACATAAGCTATCAATCGACCGTGATACACCCGTTGCTTATTGTCTTTATAATCTCCCATATCCGTATTATTGCTTGATTCCAAGCCCAATAATCGAACCGGGCCTTCAATATTGCAGGTTAATTCGTCATCCGAAAAAAATACAGGATTATTTTTTTGATCAACCACATTTACCACTATCTGAGAAACACCACGATTTTTGCTAATTATACTTACATCCGGTATCGCAGAGATCGCATAAGGACGACCGGATGTTTGAATGGCATAAGAGCAGACCTTTGTTGCCGATTGATCCAAACCTTCAACCTCAAGGGTCCCGGGAGCAAATGGAACATCCCAGTAAGTAATAAAGGTCTTTTCATCAAAAGGCTTTATTTCGCCAACCTGCTTTCCGTTAAGAAGCAACCGCGCCTGTGGCGTATTGGTATAACTTACTACACGAACGACTTGTCCTTCTTCGTAATTCCAGCAGGGCCAAGCATCCTCTGAAAGAGACTTATCAGTTTTATCCGACAAATAGGTACCTATATATGCTGAGGGATTTTCAGACCACATCTCTCTACGAAAATAGCCTCTCGGTTTGAGGAAACCTCCAAAATCTAAAAAACCGGAATAAAAACCTCGAGAGGGCCAAGTACCTGATTCCCCCAAATAATCAATTCCGCTCCATATGAACTGGGCAAAAATATATTTACTATCACGAACTACCTTCCAGGATTTCAGACTTTGACTGTTTTCACTCCCATAAATCACTCGAGCCGGATACTTTTTATGATCCATTTCATAACGATCTTCCGTATAATTATAACCACATATGTCCAGATTTGAAGGATAGGTCGTTTCATTTGACATGATAACACCAGCAAGAGCTGCCGTCACAGGACGAGAGATGTCATATTGTTTCACCACGGAGACTAATCGTTTGGAAATATCGCCCAATCTCTCTGCAGGAGGATTATTAGGCAGATAACCACCCTGTACCGGCTGATTGATCGTACCCGTAGCCAAGATGGGATGTGAATAGGGGTCATTAGGATAATCTATTTCATTACCAATACTCCACATGATGACACTCGGATGGTTGCGATCCCGAAGAACCATATCTCTCAAATCGCGCTCGCCCCACTCTTTAAAGAAATCATAATTCCCATCAAAAGTAGGGGCCCCTTCATTCCAACCTGTAACCCATTTCCTTTTGGGATATTCCCATTCGTCAAAAGCCTCATCCATCACTACCAATCCCAATTTGTCGCAGAGATCATAAATATACGGGGCTTGAGGATTATGGCTCAACCGAATGGCATTACAACCTATTGATTTGAGATTTTTCAAACGCCGAGCCCACACTTCTTCAGGAACGGCAGAGCCCAAGCAGCCCCCGTCATGATGGATACAAACACCCTTGAGCTTGGTATTCACGCCATTCAAAAGGAAGCCTTTATTGGCATCAAAGACTAATTGTCGAACTCCTGTTGTTACTTCATCCGTCTCGGAGAGTTTGCCGTTAACTGAAATCTTTGCTAATACACTATACAAATTAGGATGTTCTAACGACCATAATTCGGGATTCTTGATTTTCAGGGTTTGAAGGCTAGTTAGAGAATCATTCAACAAAAGAGTTATCTTCTTGTAGGAAGAAGCCACTTTCGCGCCCGATTGCTTATTATACACTTCAAGCTCTATATTCACCTTGGCCGTTGCCGATGATTCATTTTTTATCGTAGTTGCGACCGATAGATCCGCACTCTTCTTGGTAATATGATCCACTTTACAATATAGTCCCCAGAGAGAGAGGTGCACCGGATCGGCATAAACCAAATAGACATCGCGATAAATACCCGACCCCGTATACCAACGAGAATCATTAAACCGTGTATGATCAACCTGCACTTTAATCTCGTTATTTTCTCCGAATTTAACAAAAGGTGTAAGATCATACAGAAAAGAAATATAACCATTGGGGCGATATCCCAATTTATGACCATTCAGATAGACCGTACTGCGGTTATAGACACCCTCAAAATAAATATATACTTTTTCTCTTTTCTTCTCAGCCGGAACAACAAAGTCTTTTTCATACCAACCCATTCCGCCTGGTAAGAATCCCGTAGCACTAGCATTATTCGGACTATAAGGTCCCTCGATAGACCAATCGTGAGGCAATGTCACCGTTCGCCAATTATCATAGTTCGTCACATTCAATAAATCTTCTTTACCGGATGCTAATTTAAATTTCCAATGATCAACAAACAAACGCGGATGACCAAAACCGGGAACGGCAAAGCTTATTATTGGAACAAATAAAAATAAAGCTAATATAATTACAATCTTTTTATTTAAATTATTCATCTATATATGTTTTTATTTTTGAATAAAAGAATCTTAGAACCATTCACAAATATATTTATTTTATCCGATTGAACATTATTAAATTATATATATATTTCTACCAATTATTCTTTTACAACTACAAATTAACTGATTTTATTTTTTATCATTGACTTTTTTTTACTTATCTCCAGGTAGAACTTGTCGTACAAAGAATTTCTTTTAATCACCAATTACTACTGTAATGATATTCTCTTTATCTTCTTTCAAACCTCATACCTTTAACAATCATCAGGCCAAACTAAAATTATTTATTTATTGGCATTAATCTCGGTGCATGTAACGGTTTCCATATAGAAGACGAAGATCGAGTAGATCTTGTAGCACTTGATTTTCTTGTTGAAAGGAATTGTTTGTCCCAAGTAAGAAAAGTATTCAGGTCAAATGTCCAATCACCTTTATTTGCCAACAGATTCACATACTTGTAGATAGCCATTCGCGAAGGTGCATTGAAACCACCTGTATTTTCATACATGATACTTGTCTCTGTAGGACGATAGACACCATAGGCATAAGTAAATCCTCCTTCGTACATACTTAATCCTTCGGAGGTGTAGTTACCACTACTCAGCAAGCTACCCCATGATACATCGGTTGAATCATTAGAGAAATCCCCGTTGCTATAATATCCGTATTTCTGGGCTGATTCATAGTCACTAACTTTTGTTTGAGGAATAGTTCCGTTGTCTTCATAATAATATTCGTCGCCCAGTTTGGCCAATCCGTGTCCTATTGCCTCGTGATGGATCAAGGAAGCAAAGTCCATACCTTTTTCTTTTGTTTCACGGCTCATCGGGCAATAGGCGATAGAGTAATAGTAATAATTATAAGTTGTATTACCAAAGGCATTATAATACATATATGTTGTTCCCGCATATTTATTAATATTCAGTACAACTACAATTAATGAATGTTGAATATTACTTATCGCATTTTGGGCATATTCTATACATGCATCATCATCACCTGTTATTTTTGTATCAGAAGAACTTATACTTACGCCAAATGCTGTCTTATCCTTTCCGAAGGTACTACTGCTTGAAATCGCAGTTACATAATAGACATCAAAATATTGATATAATTTTGTTATCGGTACTACGGAGAATAAATCGTCACGAGCCTCTTCCATCGCGGCTTCATAATCACCAGCAGTCACTTCTGAATCGGTAAATCCATCTCCAAGCAATATAATCGGGATTCCATGACCGAGAGTATGTGTATTGAGTTTGACAACAGCACCATCATCGGTGCTGGTTAATTCTTTAACGGTAACCTCACAGGTTGCTGATAGGGGTGAACCGCCATTGGCAAGGGTAACGGTAACGGTTGCGGTGCCCAAAGATTTGCCTGTCAACACACCATCAACACTTATTGCTACAATAGTGCTATCGGATGTACTCCATGTCACGTGAGTATACGATGCATCGGTAGGGGTTCTGGTGCTTGTCAACGTCTTTTTATAATTTAAGCCCATTGTAACAGTAGAATAATCCAAACTTATGCCGGTTGCTTTTTTTACAATGGTCAGTTGAGTGGTGGCTGTTAATATCACATTCTTTTTATTGGTCGTAGTAGCAGAAATTGT
>JALNVG010000101.1 GCA_023227685.1 Bacteroidaceae bacterium | reverse complement strand
TTGTAGTGGATTTGAATGGAAAAGTTATTGAAGGCAAATTAAATCCATCTTCAGATACCCCTACCCATGTGGTACTCTATAAAGCCTTTCCTGAAATAGGCGGGGTGGTTCATACCCACTCCATATACGCCACAGCTTGGGCTCAAGCAGGACGTGACATTCCCAATATAGGGACAACGCACGCCGACTATTTTCATCAAGCCATTCCCTGTACTGCTGATATGACAGAAGCCGAAGTCAAAGGAGCCTACGAACTGGAGACAGGTAACGTTATCGTGAAACGTTTCAAAGCAATGAATCCGATGCACACACCAGGCGTTTTGGTCAAAAATCACGGACCATTCGTTTGGGGTAAAGATGCCGATGAGGCAGTGCATAATGCCGTAGTGATGGAACAAGTGGCCAAAATGGCAAGTATCGCTTACACTATCAATCCGCAGCTGACAATGAATCCGCTATTGGTTGAAAAACATTTCAGCCGCAAACACGGCCCGAATGCTTATTACGGACAAAAGAAAAAATAAATCATTAACTTTTTAAAAACAATATCATTATGAATGCATTTGATCAAAATGAAGTATGGTTCGTCACAGGAGCACAGCTCTTGTACGGAGGTGACGCTGTTATCGCAGTAGACGCACACAGTAATAAAATCGTAGCCGGTCTCAATGAGAGTGGCAAATTACCTGTAAAGGTAGTATATAAAGGCACGGTAAATTCCGCAAAAGAAGTAACTGCCACTTTCAAGGCAGCCAACAATGATGATAAATGTGTCGGTGTCATCACATGGATGCATACATTCTCTCCTGCAAAGATGTGGATTCACGGATTGCAGGAACTGCGCAAGCCATTGCTTCACTTACACACACAATTCAATAAGGAAATTCCTTGGGATACCATGGACATGGACTTTATGAACCTGAACCAGAGTGCACATGGCGATCGCGAATTCGGTCATATCATGGCACGCATGCGTAAAAACAGAAAAGTGGTCGTAGGTCATTGGCAGGATCCGAAAACTCTCGAAAAGATTGCTATCTGGATGCGCGTAGCTGCCGCATGGGCTGATTCTCAGAACATGCTCGTTGTCCGTTTCGGCGACCAGATGAATAATGTAGCTGTAACCGACGGCGATAAAGTTGCCGCCGAAGAGATTCTAGGTTATCACGTTGACTATTATCCTATCGGCGATCTTGTTGCCGTACAAGATAAGGTGTCCGATGCGGATATTGCCACACTTGTTGCCGAATACGAAAAAGAATATGTTATTGCTCCCAACTGCAAAGAAGGAGGAAAAGACCGTCAGCAGGTTATTGAAGCTGCCCGCGAGGAGATTGCTCTCCGCCGCTTTCTGGATGAAAAAGGAGCCAAAGCTTTCACCACTAATTTCGATGATTTGAAAGGACTTGACCAACTGCCCGGCCTGGCTTGCCAGCGTATGATGGCCGACGGATATGGATTCGGCGCCGAAGGTGACTGGAAATCCGCCGCTCTCTATCGTACCATGTGGTATATGAGTCAGGGCATGCCAAAGGGTTGTTCATTCCTCGAAGATTATACCCTGAACTTCAATGGCGATAAGACTGCTATTCTTGAAGCTCACATGCTGGAAGTTTGTCCGCTTATCTCCGAAGAAAAACCTAAATTGGAAGTTCATCCGCTGGGTATCGGTGGTAAAAACGACCCTGCCCGTCTGGTCTTTACTTCAAAACAAGGCGAAGGCGTTGCCGCTACGATTATCGATCTGGGCAACCGTTTCCGTATGATTGTTAATGAAGTGGATTGTGTAAAGAGCAAGAAATTGCCTAAACTGCCTGTTGCTTCTAATTTATGGATTCCAAGACCTACATTCGAAGTTGGTGCAGCCGCATGGATTTTGGCCGGTGGCACACATCACACTAGTTTCTCTTACGACTTGACTACTGAATATCTGGAAGACTTTGCAGAGATGGCCGGCATCGAAATTCTGGTTATTGACAAAGATACAAATATCAGAGATTTCAAGAAAGACATTCGTATCAATGAAATTTACTACTTGTTGAACAAGTCTCTGGGCTAATATTCCAACAAATATGGACAATAAATATGTAATAGGACTCGATTACGGCAGCGACTCAGCTCGCGCCGTAATCGTAAACGCCCTGACAGGTGAAACACTTGCCACTGCCGTAAAATATTATGCGAGATGGGGAAAAGGATTATTCTGCAATCCTTCTATCAACCAATATCGCCAGCACCCGCTCGATTATATCGAAGCCTTTGAATATACAGTCAAAGAGGCATTAAAGAAATGCCCTGCCGGAACAACCGATAAGATTGTCGGTATTGCTTTTGATACAACGGGCAGCACTCCGGTCTTTACCGATAAGGCCGGTACTCCCCTCGCCTTACTACCCGAATTCGCAGAAAATCCAAACGCAATGTTTGTTCTTTGGAAAGATCATACAGCCATCAAAGAAGCTGCCGAAATCAACGAGGCCTGTGCCAAATCAAAGATTGACTTCAGTGCTTATGAGGGGGGAATCTATTCCTCGGAATGGTTCTGGGCCAAAGCGTTACATGTACTGAGAGAAGATAAGACCGTTCGCGATAAAGCTTACAGTATTGTTGAACATTGCGACTGGCTACCTGCTTATATCACAGGAGTCGACTCGGCTGACAAGATCATTCGCAGCCGTTGTGCCAGCGGACATAAATCCATGTGGAATGAAAAATGGAACGGTCTGCCTACAGAGGAATTTCTTACCGGAATCGACCCGCTATTATCCGGTTTCCGCGGCAGACTATATGAAAAAACAGCAACAGCCGACAAACCGGTAGGACATCTGAGTAAAGAATGGGCCGATCGCCTGGGCTTAAATACGAATGTTGTTGTGGCCGGCGGCGCCTTTGATTGCCATATGGGGGCTGTAGGGGCCAATGTGACACCTCACACTTTTGTGCGTGTCATCGGAACTTCCACCTGCGACATCATGGTCTCTTCTTATGAAGAAATGGGTAATAAACTTATCAAAGGTATCTGCGGACAAGTTGACGGTTCGGTCATACCCGGTATGATTGGTCTGGAAGCAGGACAATCCGCTTTTGGTGATGTTTATGCGTGGTTTAAACGCGTACTCGAATTTCCAATTCGCAATATTATAAGTCAATCGAAATTGATTGACGACCGTACAAAAGCTCAAATGATTGAAGAAGCAGTCGATCAAATCATCCCTGCCCTCACAGCCGAAGCCGAAAAGATACCGATCAGCGAAAGCACTGTCATCGCTACCGATTGGATGAACGGTCGCCGCACACCGGATGCCAATCAGCTATTGAAAGGTACCATCACAGGCCTCACATTAGCAAGCTCGGCTCCACAGATATTTCGTGCCCTGGTTGAAGCAACGGCCTTCGGATCAAAAGCTATCGTAGAGCGTTTCTTGCAACAAGGCGTTAAAATTGATAATGTAATCGGCATCGGAGGGATCGCCTTGAAGTCTCCATTTGTTATGCAAACATTGAGTGACGTACTAAATATGCCAATCAAAGTTTGCCGTACTGATCAGGCATGTGCACTCGGCGCCTCAATGTTTGCCGCAACTGCCGCCGGTATATATAATAAAGTAGAGGATGCACGCGATAAGATGAATTCCGGCTTTGCTTTTGAGTATAAACCAAATGCAAAAAATGCAGCTGCATACGCAGATATCTACAAAGATTATATCAAATTAGGACAATTCACAGAAAAGGAATTATTCTGCTAATATTGGAAATATAAGAAAGGAACAAACGAGTATTGTTCCTTCCTTATATTTTAAAATCATATCATTTTTAATTAACAAATATTCTATGAAAACGACTTCTTTTTTAAGTTCATTATTACTTACCGCATCATTGACGGTATCTGCTCAAGAAAGTGCTACAATTACAATTCATTCCGACCAAGGCAAACAAATTATTCCGAAAGAAATATACGGACAATTTGCCGAACACTTAGGCTCATGCATCTATGGCGGCCTCTGGGTTGGTGAAAATTCATCGATACCAAACATTAACGGTTACAGAAAAGATGTATTCAATGCTTTAAAAGATTTACATGTTCCGGCATTGCGCTGGCCCGGCGGATGCTTTGCCGACGAATATCACTGGATGGATGGCATCGGCCCCCGCAAAGATCGCCCCAAAATAGTAAACAGCAACTGGGGAGGTGTGATAGAAGACAACAGTTTTGGTACCAACGAATTTCTGAATCTCTGTGAAATGCTCGGATGTGAACCATATATTAGCGGAAATGTAGGTAGCGGAACAGTAGAAGAATTAGATAAGTGGGTAGAATATATGACTTCATCAGGTGACTCTCCAATGGCTAACTTGCGTCGGAAAAATGGCCGTGATAAACCTTGGAATGTTAAATACCTCGGTATCGGCAATGAAAGTTGGGGATGCGGAGGAAACATGCGCCCCGAATATTATTCGGATCTATTCAGACGTTATTCCACATATTGCCGTAACTATAATGGTAACAAATTATTCAAGATAGCCAGTGGTGCCAGCGATTATGATTATAAATGGACGGATGTCCTGATGAATCGCGTTGGTACACGTATGGATGGTTTGTCATTACATTATTACACGGTATTGGGATGGAATGGCAGTAAAGGTTCGGCCACTAACTTTAGTAAAGATGATTTTTATTGGACAATGGGCAAATGTCTTGAAATTGAGAAAGTCATAAAAAGACATTGCGACATCATGGATAAATATGATCCGAACAAACATGTAGCTTTGATTCTTGATGAATGGGGCACATGGTGGGATCAGGAATCGGATGCAAAAACGGCTCTTTATCAACAAAACTCCCTTCGTGATGCTTTTGTAGCAGCTTTGAGCCTTAACGTATTTCACAAATATACCGACAGATTGAAAATGGCTAACATTGCACAAGTAGTTAACGTTCTGCAATCGATGATTCTGACCAAGGGCAATAAGATGATACTTACACCAACCTATTATGTTTTCGAAATGTACAAGGTTCATCAAGATGCCACTTTTTTGCCTCTTGATTTAAATTGTAAGACCATTGATGTGCGTGACGGACGTACCGTACCTTTAGTCAGTGCTACTGCCTCAAGGGATAAAAACGGAGTTGTACATATCTCTCTTGCAAACGTAGATATGGACAATACACAAGAGATCACGATCAATCTTCCGGGTATTAATGCAAAAAAAGCGACGGGCGAAATATTAACTTCACAAAAGATGATAGATTGCAACACTTTTGACAATCCTGATAAAGTGAAATTGGAACCGTTCAAAGACTCTAAGATAAAGGATGAAGTACTGAAAGTGAAACTTCCGGCCAAATCAATCGTTACTTTAGAATTGCAATAATATTACATAAGTTATAATAATTGATACAAAAGGGGATTTGTTCGAAAAATAATCGATCTATTTTTATCGATATTTAAGTAGAAAGATATACCTTTGACAAACAAAATAATTTGAGTGTGCTTATTTAGACACATTAACACAAATAATTTATTTTAATTCTATAAAAATGAACGATACCAAACTTATGAATCGTGCAGCAGATAATATTCGTATTCTTGCGGCATCAATGGTTGAAAAAGCAAAGTCCGGACATCCCGGAGGTGCCATGGGAGGTGCTGATTTTATCAATGTACTCTATTCTGAATTTTTAATTTATGATCCTGAAAATCCTGAATGGGAAGGACGAGATCGTTTCTTTCTTGACCCGGGACACATGTCTCCGATGCTCTATTCGACATTAGCCATGACGGGTAAATATACATTAGATGAATTAAAAATGTTCCGTCAATGGAACAGCCCGACAACAGGTCACCCGGAATTGAACATTAAACGCGGAATAGAAAACACTTCCGGCCCGCTGGGACAAGGTCACGCCTATGCCGCAGGTGCCGCTATAGCCGCTAAATTTCTACAAGCACGTTTTGGAGATCTCTTTAACGAAACAATATACACCTACATTTCCGATGGAGGTGTCCAGGAAGAGATTTCACAAGGAATCGGCCGCATAGCCGGAACATTGGGACTTGATAATTTAATCATGTTCTATGATTCCAACGATATCCAGTTATCCACCGAAACCAAAGTTGTAACTACCGAAGATACAAAAAAGAAATATGAAGCTTGGGGTTGGAAGGTCATTTGCATCAACGGCAATGATCCGGACGCTGTCCGTGCCGCTCTTACCGAAGCAAAAGCCATAAAAGGCTGCCCTACCCTCATTATTGGAAAAACAGTCATGGGTATAGGCGCACTCAAGGCAGATGGCAGCAGTTATGAAAATAACAATGCCATTCATGGTGCCCCTATCGGTGGTGAAGCCTATATCAAAACAGTTAAGAATCTGGGTGGCAATCCTGAAAATCCTTTTGATATATTTCCTGATGTAGCTGAACTGTATGCAAAGCGTGCAAAAGAATTGAAGAAAATCGTTGCCGAGAAATATGCAGCTAAAGAAAAAATGGCAGCAAAGAACCCGGAATTGGCAGCCAAACTCAAGAGATTCTTTGAAAAGAAAGCTCCGAAAGTCAATTGGGATGCTATTGAGCAAAAACCGGGAGTAGCTACGCGTAATGCATCTGCTACTGTTTTAGGTGCTCTTGCCGAACAGGTGGATAACATGATCGTAGCATCAGCCGATCTCTCTAATTCCGATAAGACAGACGGATTCTTGAAAAAGACACACGATTTGAAACGTGGGGACTTTAGCGGTGCATTCTTTCAAGCCGGTGTTTCTGAGATGAGCATGGCGTGTATCTGCATAGGTATGTCACTTCACGGTGGCGTAATTCCTGCATGTGCAACCTTCTTTGTATTCTCCGACTACATGAAACCGGCTGTTCGTATGGCCGCTCTTATGAAACAGCCGGTGAAATTCATCTGGACGCATGATGCTTTCCGTGTTGGAGAAGACGGTCCCACTCACGAACCTGTGGAACAAGAAGCCCAACTGCGTCTACTTGAAAAGCTAAAGACACACGACGGCAAAAATTCCATGCTCGTTCTTCGTCCGGCAGATGCTGACGAAACAACGGTAGCATGGCGTATGGCCATGGAGAATCTTGGCTCACCTACTGCTTTAATCTTTTCCCGCCAGAAGATAGCTAAACTTCCCGAAGGCACAGATTACAGTCTGGCCAACAAAGGTGCTTATATCATTGCCGGTGCCGATAAGAATCCCGATGCTATCTTAGTGGCTTCCGGTTCAGAAGTTTCCACACTGGTAGCCGGAGCAGAACTATTGCGCAAAGACGGTATCAAACTCCGCATCGTTTCAGCTCCATCAGAGGGATTGTTCCGTAGTCAGTCCAAAGCTTATCAAGAATCTATACTTCCCAAGGGAGCAAAGATATTCGGATTGACAGCCGGACTGCCTGTCACCATCGAAGGACTGGTTGGTAACAATGGAAAAGTTTTCGGTTTGGAAACATTCGGCTACTCCGCTCCTGCTGAGGTATTAGATGAGAAGTTAGGCTTCACTGCAGAAAACGTATACAAACAAGTAAAAGAATTGCTCGCATGAAAACAATCGGACTATGTTCCGACCACGCAGGTTTTGCACTAAAGCAACATATACGTGAATGGTTGGATACGAAAGGCTGGGCTTACAAAGATTTCGGGACTAACACAACAGAGAGTTGCGATTATCCCGATTTCGCACACCCGTTGGCTCTTGCCGTCGAAGCTGGTGAATGTTATCCGGGCATCGCTATTTGCGGTAGTGGTTTGGGCATTGACATTACATTGAATAAACATCAAGGCATTCGTGCCGCTCTTTGCTGGATGCCGGAAATCGCTCATCTGGCTCGCCAGCATAACGACGCCAATGTATTAGTCATGCCGGGTAGATTTATCAGTAATGAAGAAGCAGACAAAGTGATGGAAGAATTTTTCTCCACAACGTTCGATGGCGGACGTCACTTGAGACGTATTAATAAAATTCCGGTCAAATAAACCGAAATAATATTTTTTAACGCGGGCCTTATAAATTATCTTGTTATCTAAATGGGAACAAGGTATTTATAAGGCCCGCCTTTACTCTTCTATAAGGATAATCGTTAAAAATAAATATAAAGTAATCAGTTATAGAAAAAAAGAATATATTTGCATATTGTTATGAGTAAATCGGAAGAAAGCAAAAATAAAATCGCCGGGTTCCAAGAACAAATAGACGATGGTAATGTAGATAAAGTCATTGAAGAACTTGACCGGTATCTACAAGCAAACTGCGAAAACAAGGATACGCTTCTTTATCTCAGAGGTAATGCGTACAGAAAAAAACAGAATTGGCAAGAGGCCATGAACAACTATCAGCAAGCCATAGACATCAATCCAGACAGTCCGGCAGTTCATGCCCGAGAGATGTTGATCAATAT
>JALNVG010000100.1 GCA_023227685.1 Bacteroidaceae bacterium | reverse complement strand
TATTTGAGTTATTTTGGTACAAAAATACAGAAAAAAGTCTACCTTTGTAGCTTTCAACACACGAAAGAAGATGATGAATATAAAAGATTTTGAAATCATGGCTCCGGTTGGTTCTCGTGAATCACTGGCGGCAGCTATTCAAGCCGGCGCAGATTCTATCTATTTTGGAATTGAGAAGCTGAATATGCGTGCGCGTTCATCGAACACCTTTACCATTGATGATTTGCGTGATATTGCTCATCAATGTAATGAGCACCGGATGAAAAGTTATCTTACAGTCAATACGATTATTTATGATAAAGATATGCCGCTTATGCATGATATTATTGATGCGGCTAAGAATGCCGGTATCTCTGCAGTGATTGCTTCGGATGTGGCGGTGCTTGATTATGCTAATAAAATAGGACAAGAGGTACATTTATCTACCCAGATGAATATTTCTAATGCGGAGGCACTTAAATTTTATGCACAGTTTGCAGATGTTGTGGTTTTGGCTCGGGAATTAAATCTTGAGCAAGTGAGTGAGATTCATCGTCAGATTGTTGAAGAGCATATATGTGGTCCTTCCGGTGAACCTATTCGCATTGAAATGTTTTGTCATGGGGCTTTATGCATGGCGGTTTCCGGAAAGTGTTATCTTTCTCTGAATGAATTGAATCATTCTGCCAATCGAGGTGAATGTATGCAGGTTTGCAGGCGTGCCTATACGGTGAAAGATAAAGAATCGGATGTTGAGCTGGATGTTGACAATGAGTACATTATGTCACCCAAAGATTTAAAGACAATTCATTTTCTAAATAAAATGATGGATGCAGGAGTACGTGTATTTAAAATTGAAGGACGTGCTCGTGGTCCTGAGTATGTACGTACAGTGGTTGAATGTTACAAAGAAGCTGTTCGATCTTGTTTGGATGGTACTTATACGGATGAAAAGATCAAAGTTTGGGACGAACGACTTAAGACCGTTTTTAACCGTGGTTTCTGGAATGGTTATTATTTGGGTCAACACCTTGGTGAGTGGAGTAAGAATTATGGTTCTGAGGCTACGGAACGTAAAATATATGTAGGTAAAGGCATTAAATATTTTTCAAATATCGGTATTGGTGAATTTCTGGTTGAAGCTGCAGAACTTAATGTTGGTGATAAATTATTGGTGACGGGTAATACAACCGGTGCTTTATTTGTCACGTTAGAAGAAGCCCGTGTTGATTTGAAATCGGTTAGTACGGTAAAAAAAGGTGAACACTTCTCTATGAAACTTGATAAAATTCGTCCCAATGATAAGTTGTATAAATTAGTATCAACAAAAGACTTAAGGAAGTTTAAGGGATTGGAATAAATAATATTTTGGTATATTATCGAATGATGAAAAACTATATTTTTGAGATAACCTTAAAGGTTCGCGATTATGAGTGTGATTTACAGGGTATTGTGAATAATGCTAATTATTTACACTATACTGAACATACACGGCATGAGTTCTTGACTTCTTTAGGTATCAGTTTTGCTGCTCTTCATCAGCAGGGAATCGATCCCGTGGTTGCACGTATGAATTTGGTTTTTAAAGCACCACTTAGGAGTGATGATGAATTTATCTCAAAGCTTTACTTAGAAAAAGAAGGGATAAAATACATCTTTCATCATGCTCTTTATAGGAAAAAGGATAATAAGCTTTCTTTCAATTCAACGACAGAGCTGGTATGTCTTATCAATGGTCATCTTGGTGATTGTGATTCTCTAAATCAAGTTTTTGCACCTTACCTGACGGCTGATGAGTAGTACGATTGAAGAGCAAATAGCAAGTATAGCTTTGATGTTTATCCCGGGTATTGGTCATATTTGGGCTAAGAAGCTGGTTGACGGTATGGGAAATGCCGCAGATGTTTTTCGCTTTAGAAAACAATTGCCGGAGAGATTACCTGAAGTGAATCAGCGTCTTGTAGAAGCTTTAGATTGTCCACAAGCTTTTGAACACGCCAAGTTGGAAATAGAATTTGTAAAAAAGAACCATATCCGTTGTCTTACTCTTGCGGATGACGATTATCCTTCCCGATTGCGTGAATGTTGTGATGGTCCTGTTGTTCTTTTTTTGAAGGGAAACGTAAATCTGAATGCTTTACATGTTATCAATATAGTAGGCACGCGTAAAGCGACTGATTATGGTTCGCAAATATGTGCTACTTTCCTGCGTGATTTAAAGCAATTGTGTCCGGATGTACTGGTAGTCAGTGGTCTTGCCTATGGAATCGATATACATGCTCATCGTGAATCTCTGGCTAATGATTTATCTACGGTTGCAGTGCTGGCTCATGGACTTGATCGTATTTATCCTTATGTGCACCGTAAGACCGCAGTAGATATGCTGAAGAATGGCGGTTTACTGACTGAATACGTTTCAGGAACTAATCCTGATGCTCATAATTTTGTAAGTCGAAATCGAATCGTTGCAGGCATGTGTGATGCTACAATTGTTGTAGAGTCCGCAAAGAAAGGTGGAGCTTTGATTACGGCTGACATCGCTGAAAGTTATCATCGTGATTGCTTTGCTTTTCCCGGTCGTATTAATGATGCTTATTCTTTGGGTAGTAACCAGCTGATCCGTGATAATAAGGCAGCATTACTTTTGTCTGCCGAAGGTTTGGTTAAGGCTCTATGTTGGGATGTAATGATAAATAAAACGTCAAATGTACAACGTAATCTTTTTCTTGATTTGTCTGAAGATGAATGTAAGGTTGTGAAGGTTCTTCAAGAGAAAGGTGATTTGCAAATCAATTCATTGACTGTATTAACAGAAATGCCGATCAACAAGATGAATGCTCTTTTGTTCAATCTTGAGATGAAAGGTGTGCTTCGTGTACTCGTCGGAGGAATATATCAGTTACTTCAATAAAAATAGGAGGAGAATTTAGTTTTCTCCCCCTATCCATATTTTAATCTTATTTTTTGCTTAGTCTTTCAGTTTGGCCACAATAAAGTTGCGGTTTAAACGTGCAATATTGCTAATTGAAATGTTTTTAGGACATTCAGCTTCGCATGCACGAGTATTTGTACAGTTACCGAAACCTAATTCATCCATTTTCGAAAGCATCGCTTTTGCTCTGCGCAGAGCTTCGGGTTTGCCTTGAGGTAAAAGATTCAATTGACTCACTTTGGCTGAAACAAACAACATGGCCGATCCGTTTTTACAAGCGGCTACGCAAGCACCACAACCTATGCAAGCTGCAGCATCCATAGCTTTGTCTGAAACTTCTTTCGAAATAGGAATTGCATTAGCGTCTTGGGCTGAACCGGTACGAACACTGATGTATCCCCCAGCTTGCATTATCTTATCAAAAGCATTACGATCTACCATTAAATCTTTAATGATGGGAAATGCAGCTGAACGCCAAGGTTCAACGGTAATTGTATCACCGTCTTGAAATCTACGCATATATAATTGGCAGGTTGTAGCACCTGTTGCCGGTCCGTGTGGATAGCCGTTAATGTAAAGTGAGCACATACCACAAATTCCTTCGCGGCAATCATGGTCAAATACCACAGGTTCTTTCTTTTCGCTGATCAATTGTTCATTTAAGATATCCATCATCTCGAGGAATGAAGTATCGGTAGGGATATCTTTCATTGGGTATGTTTCAAAAGTACCTTTAGCTTTTGGACCTTTTTGGCGCCATACCTTGAGTGTAAAACTTATGTTTTTATCCATTGTTTTCTAATTCTTTTTAATGTTCAATTTCATAGGTTAGCTTTTGTAGTTACGTGTTTGTACCTTGATAGCTTCATATTCAAGCGGTTCTTTGAGTAAAACCGGTTCTTTTTCGTCGTTATCTTGGTATTCCCAGCAAGATACATAAAAGTAATCTTTATCATCACGTTTAGCTTCGCCTTCTTCAGTCTGGTATTCTTCACGGAAGTGTCCACCGCAGCTTTCGTTACGATTTAATGCATCATAGCCGATCAGTTCGCCCATGGTAATAAAATCTCTCAAGCGGTTGGCCTTGTCTAGTTCGACGTTCATACCTTCTTCAGTTCCCGGAATATATAAATCCGTTTCGAATTCCTTGCGGATTTCTTTTAATCTGGCAAGACCTGTTTTTAAACCTTCTGCTGTACGTCCCATACCCATACATTCCCACATTACTTTACCAAGTTCTTTGTGAATGGAATCAACGGATTTGTTACCTTGAATGCTCATTAGATGATCCATTTTTGTCTTGACCGCTTTTTCCGTTTCTTCAAATTCAGGTAGATCGGTTGAGAAACGCGGAACCGTAATTTGATCAGCTAGATAATTTTGAATCGTATACGGTAATACGAAATAACCGTCGGCCAAACCTTGCATTAATGCTGATGCACCCAAACGATTGGCACCGTGATCGGAGAAGTTACATTCGCCAATAGCAAATAAACCTTTGACAGAGGTTTGAAGTTCGTAATCAACCCAGATACCACCCATTGTATAGTGAATAGCCGGATAGATCATCATCGGGTTCTCATAAGGATTTTCATCTGTGATTTCCAGATACATATCGAACAAATTTCCATAGCGTTGAGATACAATATCTTTACCCAGACGGCCGATGGCTTCGTTGAAGTCAAGAAAAACGGCGAGACCGGTATTATTTACACCGTAACCTTTGTCGCACCGTTCTTTGGCTGCGCGAGATGCAACATCACGCGGAACCAGATTACCGAATGCCGGATAACGTCTTTCCAGATAGTAATCGCGATCTTCTTCCGGAATGTCTTTGCCTTTTAATTTACCTTCTTGGATTTTTTTAGCATCCTCTAGTTTTTTTGGAACCCAGATGCGCCCGTCGTTACGAAGAGATTCGGACATTAAAGTCAGCTTTGATTGCTTGTCACCGTGTACCGGAATACAGGTGGGATGAATTTGAACGTAAGCGGGATTGGCAAAATAAGCACCTTTACGATAGCAAGCCATTGCTGCTGAGCAATTGCAAGCCATTGCATTAGTTGACAGGAAGTACGTGTTTCCATATCCGCCTGTTGCAATAACTACTGCGTGAGCGGAGAATCTTTCCAGTTTTCCTGTTACTAGATCTTTTGCAATAATACCTCTGGCACGATTGTCAATCATTACAATATCCTCCATTTCGTAGCGGGTATATAATTTGACGCTACCGGCATGAACCTGACGGCTCAAAGCGGAGTAAGCACCCAAGAGTAGTTGTTGCCCGGTTTGACCGCGAGCATAAAAAGTACGCGAAACCTGAGCACCACCAAAAGAACGGTTGTCTAGTAAGCCACCGTATTCACGCGCAAAAGGAACACCTTGTGCTACGCATTGGTCGATAATATTGTTGGAGACTTCGGCCAGACGATATACGTTAGCTTCACGTGAACGATAATCGCCGCCTTTTACTGTATCATAAAAAAGGCGATATACGGAATCTCCATCATTTTGGTAATTTTTAGCTGCATTGATACCTCCTTGTGCAGCAATAGAATGTGCACGACGTGGAGAATCTTGAATGCAGAAGTTTAATACTCTGAATCCCATTTCACCTAAGGATGCAGCGGCAGAAGCGCCAGCTAGTCCGGTACCTACGACAATAATGTCCAAACGACGTTTATTGGAAGGGTTTACCAATCTCTGATGAGCTTTATAGTTAGTCCATTTTTCAGCTATTGGGCCTTCAGGAATTTTTGAATCTATTTTAGTCATAAAGCTATATTTCTATTATATTACATTAATAATTAATCTGTTCGACAAGGAATTATCATTTAATTCAGAAAGACTGGATATAGAAAGTGACAATGACCAAAGCGAAACATAGACAAACAATAGAGGCGTAAATGTTGGAAATAGTTTTCCAACGGGTGAACCAAATTTTGTTATTAAATCCGAGAGTTTGCATAGCACTCCAAAATCCGTGTGTCATGTGGAACCAAATTGCGCTCAGCCAAATAAGATAAAAATAACGTAAACTACATTGGAAAAAGTTGCCCTAATGTAATGAATGCCATCTGCAGCGAATGTAGTGTCTGCTGTAGCATATCCCATTTTAGACATCAGCTCTGGCAATTGCATGTTTGACCAGAAATTGATCAAATGCAGGCAAATGCCCAAAAGTATAATAAGACCTAAAACCAGCATGTTTTGTGAAGCCCATTCGACCGTCTCTGGCTTTTCTGTCACTGCATAATGTTCTTTACCGCGAGCTGTTCGATTCTGAATAGTTAGCCAAAAGGCGTAGATGATGTGAATGATAAACAAGGCTGCTAATCCTACGGTAGCAATAAGTGCATACCAATTTGCCCCCAAAAATTCACAGATTTCGTTGTAACCATCGGCCGAGAAGATTGCAACCAGATTCATCGCCATGTGAAATGTTACAAAAAGGATTAAGGCGGTGCCGGTAACGCTCATCACCACTTTCCTTCCTACAGATGAATTAATTAACCACATAAAGATTGATTTTAAATTATATATAAATGCTTAAATTGCAAATTTTGTTCTTTTTTATTTCGCAAAAATAAGTCTATTTCATAGATTAGCCAAATGATTAAAGAAATATTTCCTTAATTAATGACTATTTGCCCATATAGTTTTCATTAAATGGTCATTTTTGTCTTAATTTTCATATTTTAGCATAACTTTACAGCGTGAATCAATGGCTTGATTATAAGTAAAGAATATGAAAAAAATCAGATTGTTTTGTCTTTTTTTATTCCTTGATCTTATTGGGTTGCAAGCTCAGAATTGGGATATTAATACATTGCACCGCGTTAATAGTTGGAATGGGAATTTTGTTAGGAATTATAGTACGGCTC
The DNA here is from genome assembly GCA_023227685.1 of Bacteroidaceae bacterium. Taxonomy (GTDB): domain Bacteria; phylum Bacteroidota; class Bacteroidia; order Bacteroidales; family Bacteroidaceae; genus JALNVG01. Next base: position 1,615 of record JALNVG010000100.1, on the reverse strand, counting down.
TGTCAAATTCTACCGCTTATGTATCTTTGGGTGTACCTGTTTGCTTGATGGCATATGCATTTATAGATAAGGATAATAAAAGATTATCTGATGCTATTTATATCGGTTCTAGTGTAGCGGGTGCTATAATTATTAATACCGGATTGAAATCTTTGGTTAATCGCGAAAGGCCCTATGAGCGATATCCAGGTCGGGTGCATGCATCTGCTTACGAGTCAAGTTCGTCATTCCCTTCAGCACACACAGCCGCAGCTTTTTCTTTGGCAACATCTCTTAGCTTTTGTTATCCGAAGTGGTATGTTATTGCACCGTCTACCTTTTGGGCTTGTTCTGTAGGCTTTTCAAGGATGAATAAGGGAGTGCATTATCCTTCTGATGTTATGGCTGGTGCAGTAATCGGTGCCGGTAGTGCAGTTGTTAATATTTATGTTAATCGTTGGCTTAATCGTTGGATGTTTGGAGTAAAACAGAAGTGACTTAACTTACAAAAGTTTTTTATTTCTATTTTAATAAATAGTATCTGAAGTTTATTTTTTGTTTGCAATGCAGTGCGTACTTATATTTTTTGTATTTTTGCAGGTGTAATCAATAACTCAATGAAGTATTAATGAATTCTATTCGTACTATCTCTGTATATTGCGCATCGAGTGATAAGATAAATTCTATTTATTTTCAAGCGGCTAAGGTGCTCGGTGAGATGCTCGCAGATCGCCATATCCGTGTAGTCAACGGGGCGGGAAGTGTAGGCTTGATGGGAGCATTATCCGATTCGGTACTTGTTAAGGGCGGATATGTGATTGGTGTTATTCCTCATTTTATGGTAGAACAGGGTTGGCAGCATATTGGATTATCTGAATTGATAGAAGTCGGTTCTATGCATGAGCGCAAGCAGAAAATAGCAGATATGAGTGATGCGACAATAGCTTTACCTGGTGGTTGTGGTACTTTAGAGGAATTGCTTGAGATTATCACTTGGAAACAATTGGGATTATATTCTCATCCGGTTGTTATTCTTAATATCAACGGTTATTTCGATCCTCTTCTAGAGATGTTTCATAAAGCTGAGCAGGGAAATTTTATGAATTCGTATCCGACTTTGTTTCAAGTAGTTTGTAGTCCCTCAGAAGCCATGGATTATCTTTTTAATATTTCACATTTCGAGTGTGCGGAGGAGTGTTTAGATATAGAGAGGCGATGATGAAAGTTCCTATTACACATCATATTTCGTCTGCTTATAATCATCATAATTCTCCTGATTCTATTGCTGTTGTCGATTCTTTTCAACTTTTTATGAAGTCCGATTCTATGCAAGTAGCTGCATCTGTCAAGAGCGATATGGATAGCATGAGGGTTTTAAGGTCGGTTTGTACTACTCAAAAGGTTATGGATGAAGGCTTTGTCGGAACTTCTGTCCCCTATTCTCCTGATGCGGATGATTTTATAGCTTTAATTCTTCTTTGCTGTTTTCTATTAGTGTCTGCAGCTTTGTGTAGAGGTAGGAATTTTATAAAGGAACAACTCTCTAGCATTTTTTTTCGTCGTGCTAAAGATAGTTTTAATGTATCGCTAACCTTTATTGATATCCGTTTTAATTTGCTGCTTACCTTGCATACTT
>JALNVG010000099.1 GCA_023227685.1 Bacteroidaceae bacterium | reverse complement strand
GGTATATTTAACTTTTTTCGAATTCGATAGCGGGCAGCTTCAACTCCCCGTACGGATAGATTGTCTAGTTGAGCGATGTCTTTAGTGAACATGTTTAAACGGAGCAACGCACAAAAACGCAAATCTTTTGATGTGAGTTCAGGATAACGCTCTCGCAAATGACGGAAAAAATTAGCATGTATCAAATCGAAGTTTTGTTGAAAAACACCCCAAAATTCTTCATTATCGGTTTTCTTATCAATTTTAAGTAACAGTTGCTGCATAAACTTAACTGTTATTGGGCCCTTTTTCATCTGTGCTTGAATTTCTGTGCGAAACTCTTCTAATACACTGTTTTTAAGGATGATTCCCATTGTCATGCTGGCAAGTTCTTTGCTCTTTGCGGCAACTTCGGCCTCAAGTATCTTTTTGTTTTGTTCTGATATCAGCAATTCTTGTTCATGCATTTTTGAATTTTGCCGGGCTTGTAATGCTTCGTGTTCTTTTTTCTCCTTTTTCATTAAATAGTGTAACCGCCATTTCGTCAAATAATAAATGGTCAGGCCCAATAAAATTATGTAAAAAAGAATGGCTCCCCATGAAAAAAAGAAAGGACGGTTAATCGTAAATTGATAATGTTCTTCTCCTATCTTTTGATTCAAATCATTATAGATTACAGCCTTAAATCGGTAGGTACCGAAGTCTAAACTACTGTAATTGATTGTCGGATTGTATGAATCGGATACCAAATCCAGTCCGTTACCTTTTAGTTGATAATGAATGGAGTATAATTCGCGGTTGTAATGTGGCATCAATAGTTCAAAAGATATTTCTCTAAAATCAGATTTCATTGTACCTTTTTCATCGATAGGGAGTAAAACTGATTCACGCCTTTGATTAAAACCTTGCACTTTGCCTATTTTTATCTTTTGTGGTTGGCTGATTTTATTCTGGTGCGATATACCAAATTGAGCTATGCCATTATATAAATTAAAATATGAGTCACCCTTTTTATCAATATATACAAAACTTTCTGAATGATTTGTATTGTCAAAATTAGAGAATGAAACAATGGATTTAATATGATATTTATCCTTGTCGACATCCACCAGAATATATTCTGTAGATGTGATAATCCAAAATAAATGGCTGTTCACTTCTGTTGCTCCTGAGATAGTGCAATGGGGAGGAAGAATCTTATTGAGTTGCTGGAATGGTATTAATTGATGTCTAATAGTTGAATATACATACATTTTTTTATTGTCAGCAAGAATAATATTGCCTTGAATCTTCATCACATTAATGTTTCCCGACTCTTTGTCATTATCTAGATTGGAAATAAATTCTTTATATCGTACGGAACGTAAATCATCTTTCAACCACAAATGGTATGCTCCTTTATACATGTGACTTAACCAAATTGAACCATCTTGGTCTACTACGAAGTTTTTTATGGGATTTGAAAAGCCTTTTATTTTATGACTGAAGACCCATTGCCCTGAGCTGTTTTTAACAAATACGCTCAAACCGACATAAGAAGCGTTTAATAAGATTTCTTTACCATTTATAATGCAATGCTTAATGTATGTACTTCCCAAAGTACCGGGAACGGGAATACCTACATCATTTACAATGTTCATTACGGAATTGTTACTTCCACTAAATATCTGATTGTCAAATTCTTCCAAGTACCAATTTTGCTCAGCAGAATTAGGAATCATCTTTGATTCATTAGTTTCTGTATTTATCTTGTATACTCCTTGGTTGGTTCCCAGATAAAAATAATCTTTACGATGGAGCATAGAATAAACCATACCGATAGGGTGTTTGTCCGAACTAGGAGATAAGACCGTGAGTGGAGAGTTATATTGGATATAAGCTATCCCATCATCAAGAGCCACCCAAAGATTATTGTTAACATCACATATCAGTCCAAGTACTGTGTTGTTATTTAATCTTTCATTGCGGTTAAAATGCCAAAGTAAGCTTCCATCTTTACGAATGACATATATTCCATTTGATATCGTACCGATGATAAGCTTGTTGTCCTTTGTCATTATAGCTCGATTCACATAAGCCTTTTTTAAAACATCATCGATTTGAGTGGTAAATTGTACTAACTGTTTATTATTGGAATAAATATATATTTTGCCTTTCTTCGTTATCAATAGCAGCTGATTCTTTTTAAAAGGTAATACTGCTAATACATCGGAGTTGTCTAAATCTGATCTATGAATAATTTCGTGATATGAATGACCGTCAAAAAGGGCGAATCCCTCATTGATTAGTTGTACATACATTTTGTTATGGCAAGAATAGATAAATAGGGGTGTGTGAACATAATTGCGATATCCCGTTACTGTTTTACCATCATAAATGAAACAAGCACCGAATGATTGAAAACAAATGGTATTTTTTACTTTGACTATCTTCCAGATTTCATCGTTTTCAAATTTGAAATTATGCAGCATCTTGCTGATGGAATGGTATTGCATTTGACCTGTAGCTGTAGCCTCAAAATAACCGAATTCCTCAAAAGATCCTACATAAATGCGTTTACCGTCAGCAAAAACAGAACGTACAATTTGACCACCTGCTACTTTGATTAAGTTCCAGTGATATCCATCATATGATAGAAGCCCATCGGTATTACCAAAATACATTACTCCATTTTGTCCTTGTGTAACCGACCAATTTTGATTTGCAGCTTTGTATTCTTTTACAGAGTAATATCTGATTAATGGCATGAAAGATAATGCAGAAGAAAATAATGCATTATAAATAAAGAGTATAGTGATGGATAATCGTAAAAAATAATTGTGTGTATTCATTTAATCTACCTGCATAACTTATTTCAAAAGGTTGTCAATGTGACCATTTCTTTATTGTTTGTATGTTTCAAACTTTACAAAGCAAAGATAATAATAATATTTGTGATTTGATGATTTCAATCTGCCAATTTAGAGTAATTTCAGATAATCATATTAAATTATAACTTGGATTTATTTTTAGAGGTTGTAAAACAATATCTAAGCTGGGAGCTTTTTTCATTTTTTGTATCAAAGTAAATATTAGAAGGTAAATGGTGTAGGTTTGGATGCTAAAAATTTCTGTTTTTTGCAACTTTTTGCAGTATGGGTGCGTCTAAAAAATATAAAACATTTAATTTGAAACGAAAATGAAAACAAAGTATTATTTAACCATGGGGGTACTTTTGGTAAGTTCATTTCTTGCTCTGTCTTGTACATATTTAAAATATGTCACTGCCAACAAGATTTATATTACTAAAAAGGTGGATATTCCTGAATTCTCAAGTCTCCAACAAGCGGGGAGTATTGATGTCGTATATCGTCAGGAACCGGGGAAACCTCGTGTAGAGATTTATGGCTCTGATAATATTGTGCCACTTGTTATTACAGAGGTGAAAAATAATGTGTTGATTGTAAGGTTTAGACCGAATACTTATATTCGCAATACAGGAAAACTAGAGGTACGTGTATTCAGCCCCGAGATGAAAAATATATCGCTTTCCGGTTCCGGAGAATTAAGAATGCCTGACGGAGTAAAAAGTGACAGTGATCTTTCTGTTTCTTTAACGGGGTCAGGTGACCTTAAGGGTAAATTTGTTCAATGCCAGAAGTTATCTGTCCAACTTACCGGTTCGGGCGATTTAAGTTTGCAAAATGTTATTTGTTCCGATTTCTCTGCCTGCGTCAATGGTTCAGGTGATATGTCTCTTTATGCAGTTAAGGGATCAAAAGGTCTTGCTGTTATTCATGGTTCCGGTGATGTTAAACTTTCCGGAGAAATGGATGAAATGGATTATCAGTGTACCGGTTCAGGCGACATCTATGCAAAAAAATTAAAAGCCAATAATGTCTCGGTGGCCAGTTCCGGTTCCGGAGATATTGATTGTTACGCCTCAAAAGCTATAAAAGGTAGCATACATGGTAGTGGTAGCGTGAATTGTGATGGAAATCCAGCGTTAGTAAATATGGGTAAAAGGAGATAAATCCTTGTTCGGATTGGTATGACTACAAGAGCTTTTCTTTTTTATTGATTCCAAATTTCCCAAGAAGCAAAAGCTTGTAATAGTAGCATTTCCAATCCGTTTTTTGTAATGGCACCTTTTGCTTCGCCTTTTCTCATGAACATTGTCTTGTCTGGATTATAAAGCAGGTCGTATAGCAAGTGGTTGGGAGTGAGTAGATCGTAAGGAATGTTAGGATAGAAATCTACTTTAGGATACATGCCTACTGGAGTGCAATTTACAATTACGGTATTTTCTTTCATGATTTCAGGAGAGAGTTCTTCGTAAGTCAATATTCCGTCTGCCTTGTGTGTGCGTGAAACGAAAGTGCTCTCTACTCCCAGATTCTTTAATCCGTGGAAGATTGCCTTTGATGCACCACCGGTACCAAGTATTAATGCTTTTTTGTGTAGTGGGGTGAGCAGGGGTTGTATGGATTTAGTAAAGCCTATGATGTCTGAGTTGAATCCTTTGAGTCTTATTTTCCCTTTTTGTCGGGTGATTTTGATTACATTGATAGCACCGATATTACGTGCATCCGTGTCTATCTCATCCAGATAGGAAATAACTTTTTCTTTATAAGGTATAGTGACATTGAGTCCGCATAAGTTTAGGTTTTCTTCGATGACTTCCGGAAAATCTTTAATATCAGAAATTTCAAAATTTACGTAGCTCGCGTCAATTTGTTCCGATTGGAATTTCTCATTGAAATATTCGATAGAGAAAGAATGTTTCAACGGATATCCTATCAAACCATATTTTTTCATAGGTAAATGTGTTTTTTAATAAGTTCTTTTAATCTGTTTCTATTGTTAGTTATTCTCTTTTGTAGCTGTATATAAAGTACAAATGCCGAAGGTTAATTTCTTGAACCTGACATCATTGAACCCGGCTTTCTCAATAATACCTTTCATTATTTCTCCTTGGGGGAAGGCTTCAATGCTTTGCGGTAGGTAATGGTAGGCTTTTGAATCGGCAGACAATCTTTTGCCGAGTAAAGGGATAAAGATATTTGAATAAAAGTGAAAGAGTTGTTTTATAGGAAATCTTTCGGGGGTGGTCAGCTCAAGAATAACCAGATGCCCACCTGGTGTAAGAACACGATACATTTCGGAAAGTCCTTTATCCAGGTTTTCAAAGTTACGGATGCCAAAAGCAACGGTGATGGCGTCAAATTTCTTATCGGCATATGACAATCGGGTACAGCAGTCTTCATGCCCGAAAGAAATTTTATCTGAAAGTTTTTCTTTCTTTACCTTTATTTGCCCAATATTCATCATACCCTCGGAAATATCTGTACCAATCAGTTCTTCGGGCTGTAATTTACGGTAAGCCAAGATAGCAAAATCACCGGTTCCGGTTGCTACGTCCATGATATGTTTTGGATGGAACGGCCGGAGCCAGTTGATTGCTTTTTTGCGCCAATAGCGGTCGATGCCAAAAGAAAGTGTATGATTCAATCGGTCATAAGTAGGGGCGATATGGTCAAACATCTGTTTGACTTGTTCGCCCTTGCTTCCATCTTTACTATAGGGCTTAATATTTTCTTGGGGGTAGTCCATCACTTTTATTTCAAGAAATCAAGAATATTTTTTTCAATACGTTTAGTCAGATTCTCGTCTACTTCTTTTTCGAATTTTTCACCGGTGATGTGCTCGTATAATTCAATATAGCGTTCGCTGATATTTTTGACGATTTCGGGTGTCATTTCGGGAATGCTCTGCCCGCTTTTTCCTTGAAATCCATTGTCCATGAGCCATTCACGTACAAATTCTTTGGAAAGTTGGCGTTGGGGTTTGCCCTTTTCAAAGCGTTCTTTATATCCTTCAGCATAGAAATACCGACTGGAATCCGGAGTATGAATTTCGTCCATCAGATAAATCTTTCCGTCATGTTTGCCAAATTCGTATTTCGTATCTACAAGAATGAGTCCACGGGCTGAAGCGATTTCCGTGCCGCGTTTAAAAAGTGCTAGTGTGTATTTTTCAAGTGTAGCGTAGTCTTCAGGAGAAGCAAGACCCTTGGCAAGGATGTCTTCTTTAGAGATGTTTTCGTCGTGAGAACCTATTTCTGCTTTGGTACTTGGTGTGATGATGGGGTGAAGAAGCTTTTCGTTTTCACGCATGCCATCGGGCAAATCTATACCGCAAATTGTGTGGTCTCCGTTTTTATAGGCACGCCATGCACTTCCGCAAAGGTAGTTACGCACAATCATTTCAATAGGGAATCCTTCGCAGCGGATGCCTAGTGTGACCATGGGATCGGGTGTTACTATTTTCCAGTTGGGGCAGATATCGGTTGTGGCATCAAGAAATTTGGCGGCAATTTGGTTTAGTACTTGTCCTTTGTAAGGAATGCCTTCGGGCAAGATAACGTCAAATGCCGATATTCTATCAGTGGCTACCATAACCAGCTTTTCGTCGTTGATGTTATATACATCACGAACTTTTCCATGATATATGCCTTTCTGGCCTGGGAAATTAAAATTTGTTTTTGTTAAAGCTTTCATACTTATATCAATATTAATTATCACTTAAATTATCTTTCCGTCTATTTCTTCTCTTTTTCTCATCTCATGTTCTTCTTTTTGGCTCTTGTCATATCTGTCATAAGCCTCAACAATGCGCTCAACCAATCGATGGCGAACGATATCGTGCTTATTTAGTTCAACAAGGCTAATACCCTTTACTCCTTTCAGAATGCGCAAAGCCTGAATAAGTCCGGACATTTGCGGGCGGGGCAGGTCAACTTGCGTAAGGTCTCCTGTGATGATCATTTTTGTATTTACTCCCATGCGAGTAAGAAACATTTTGATTTGTTGTGTAGTCGTATTTTGTGCTTCGTCAAGAATTACTACGGCATCATTCAGTGTTCTGCCGCGCATAAAAGCAAGTGGAGCGATTTGAATGATATTGGTATCCATATATTCTTGCAATTTGGCCGCAGGAATCATGTCTTGTAAAGCGTCATAAAGTGGTTGCAAGTATGGATCGATTTTGTCTTTCATGTCTCCGGGCAGAAACCCGAGTTTCTCACCTGCTTCAACGGCCGGTCGGCTAAGAATTATTTTTTTGATTTCCTTATTCTTTAGAGCTCGTACAGCCAATGCTATTGCTGTATAAGTCTTTCCTGAACCGGCGGGGCCGACTGCAAATACTAAATCATTCTTGGCAAAGTCTTCAACGAGTTTTAGTTGGTTATCACTTCGCGGAATAATCGGCTTGCCTGATACGCTGAACACAATTACATTGTCTATATGCTTGGTTTCGGGAGTATTGCCTTTAATGATGTCAATGATCACCTCCTCTTTTAGCGAATTATATTCTGCACAATATTTCTCAAGTTTAATGATGCTGTCTTCAAAAAGGCACATTTCTTCTTCGTCGCCGAGAACTTTAATTACGTTACCGCGTGCTACGATTCGTAATTTAGGGAAGAGTGCCTTTATCAGTTGTATATTAGTGTTGTTAACACCATAAAAAATCACAGGATCTATATCCTCAAGAACAATCAGCTTTTCAATCATTTAATTATTTTGGATTTCATCTTGCAAATTTAATGAAACGTTTGGATTCATATGTCTTATTAACTGTTTTTTGTGCTATTATTTTTCTAAATTCGATTCTTTGGGTCTTGAATGCTATAAATTTATTACTTTTGTAACTGAAAATTAGAACAGGATGCAGAGATTCTTTATATATATGGCTTATGACGGTGCGAATTATCATGGATGGCAGATCCAGCCCAACGGAATAAGTGTGCAGGAATGCCTCGAAAGGGCATTGTCAACAATTCTTCGCCGGCCTATTAATGTGGTGGGTGCCGGACGTACGGATACCGGGGTGCATGCTTTGTTGATGGTTGCGCATTTCGATTATATCGCTCGACTTCAAGAATCGGAGATAGAGGAACTGGATACTTTTACTCTAACGGATAGGTTGAATAGTTTGCTTCCTTCTGATATCTCAATATATAAAGTGTGCAAGGTAATTCCCGATGCGCATGCTCGTTTCAATGCATTATCTCGTACGTACAAATATTATATTACTACTGTGAAATCGCCGTTTTATGGTGCTTATCGATGTCGGATTTTTAACCGACTTGATTTTGATGAAATGAATGAGGCTGCCGCATTATTGCTCAATTATGTGGATTTTACAAGTTTCAGTAAGCTACATACTGATGCGAAGACCAACAATTGCCATATTATGCAGGCGGAATGGGTTCGTACGGATGACTCAAACTGGGTGTTTACGATTCGTGCCGATAGATTTTTGCGTAATATGGTTCGTGCTATCGTGGGAACATTAATTGAAGTAGGGCGTGGTAAGTTGACAATAGATGGTTTTCGACGTGTGATAGAGCAAAGGGATCGTTGTAAAGCGGGAATGTCTGTTCCGGGACAAGGATTGTTTTTAG
>JALNVG010000098.1 GCA_023227685.1 Bacteroidaceae bacterium | reverse complement strand
TAAAGCAGTCATCTTATAGAGCTTATTTAGAACGACATTGGCATTTGCGTCACGTTTGATGTCAACAACGATGCGCATACCTTGACGATCCGATTCATCATTAATATTTGAAATGCCGTCCAGCCTTTTGTCCGTAACCAAGTCGGCTATGGTCTTTATCAGTTCTGCCTTATTGACATTATATGGAATTTCGCTAATGATGATTTTATCGTGTGTACCACCCGTTTCAATTTCGGCCCTACCTCTAATAACAACTCGGCCATGTCCTGTTAAATAGGCTTCACGAACGCCGCTCATGCCGTAAATATATCCACATGTAGGAAAATCAGGAGCTTTGACATATTGCATCAATTCTTCTATTGTGATGTCAGGATTATCGAGATATGATTCGCATGCATTGATGACTTCGACAAGATTGTGGGTCGGCATATTAGTTGCCATACCTACGGCAATACCTGATGAGCCGTTTACTAATAAATTAGGTATACGTGTTGGCATAACCTTAGGTTCAGGCAATGTGTTATCGAAGTTCATATCGAAGTCGACTGTATCTTTGTAAAGATCTTCCATCATTGCCTCACCCATTTTGTTCAAACGAGCTTCGGTATAACGCATAGCTGCCGGACTATCTCCATCAACTGAACCGAAATTCCCTTGTCCATCGACCAATGGGTATCTCATAGCCCATTTTTGAGCCATACGTACCATGGCATAATAAACTGATGAATCGCCGTGAGGGTGATATTTACCAAGTACCTCTCCTACTATTCTGGCTGATTTCTTATAAGGTTTGTCAGAGGTGTTTCCTAGTTCCATCATTCCAAATAAAATTCTTCGATGGACAGGTTTAAAACCATCTCTTACGTCGGGAAGGGCACGCGATACGATGACTGACATAGAGTAGTCAATATACGATGACTTCATTTCCTCCTCAATGTTTACCTTTATAATTTTGTCTTGTTCAAGCATAAAGTTTATAATTTATCATTAATTGTATGGTTTATGAAAAACCATGCTAAATTACTACTTTTTCACTACATACAAAAGCTTTTATTGAAAAACTTTCTTTGCTGTTGTATTGTTTCTACATATTTACAATCACTTCTACTGTTTGTTTTTAATCAACTTTTATTTAAGATATATTATGGCATGGTATTTGTGTTTGATAAAAAGTGTAAAAAAGAGGGCTAAATCTAAATTATACCCTATATTTGCAAGATGATAAACTATATATAAGAAAGGTATTGTATGGATAACCAATTTTCACAAAGAGTTTCAGATATAATTATCTATAGTAAAGAAGAAGCTAATCGCCTAAGGAATTCATATATAAGTCCCGGGCATTTGCTTTTAGGAATACTTCGTGACGGTGAAGGTCGTGCAGTTGAAGCATTACATTTGCTTGACGTAAATTTTGCTAAGATGAAATCTCAAATAGAGAAGGATTTAATACAGAGCGGTACAAATGAGCACCTAGCTCCGGATGCCATCATTCCTATGTCTGATGTTACAGAGAGGATATTAAAATTGGGTGCTTATGAAGCACATCGTATGAAAACGAAAGTAGTCGACACAGAGCATGTGTTGCTCGCTATTTTGAAAGAAGATCATAATGAGGCTGCCACAATTCTTGAATTAAATGATGTCTATTATTCTGATGTAATGGATCAATTAATATATAAAGAAAGTGAAGACTTCGGAATGAGTTTTACCGAAGATGACGAAAATGATGATGATGACGACGATGACGACGACGACGATTCTAATCCATTATATGTGGAAGGAAAGAGTCAAGGTAATCGCCAGTCTCAAGTTGCTTATGGGAAAACAACAAATGATACACCATTTCTTGATAATTTTGGAACGGATATAACAAAAGCTGCCATAAAAGGTGAGCTTGATCCTGTTGTAGGTCGTGAAAAAGAGATTAAACGGTTGGCACAGATTCTTAGTCGCCGAAAGAAAAATAATCCAATCCTTATTGGTGAACCCGGAGTTGGCAAATCGGCTATAGTTGAAGGACTTGCTCTAAGAATTATACAGAAGAAAGTTTCTCGCATTTTGTTTGACAAACGAGTTGTTGCTCTTGATATGCCTGCTGTAGTAGCAGGGACTAAATATCGTGGACAGTTTGAGGAGCGTATCCGTACAATGATTACTGAGGTGAAACGGAACCCTAATGTAATCTTATTTATTGATGAGATACATACAATTGTCGGTGCCGGTTCTGCTCAAGGTTCAATGGATGCTGCTAATATTTTAAAGCCAGCATTAGCAAGAGGTGAAATACAATGTATCGGTGCAACAACTCTTAAGGAGTATCGTGAGAATATAGAAAAAGATGGTGCACTTGAGCGTCGTTTCCAAAAAGTATTAGTAGATCCTACCAATGCGGAAGAAACGCTTCAAATTTTGCGCAATATCAAAGACAAATATGAAGATCATCATAACGTGAATTATTCCGATGCAGCACTTGAGGCATGTGTTAAGCTTACCGATCGTTTTATTACTGATCATAATTTTCCGGATAAGGCGATTGATGCATTAGATGAAGCAGGTTCTCGCGTACATTTGGATAATATCAGCGTGCCCAAGGATATTGAGGTGCAAGAAAAGCTTATAGAAGAAACACAAAAGCAGAAGACAGAGGCTGTAAAGTCTCAAAATTTCGAATTGGCAGCAAGCTATCGGGATAAAGAAAAAGAGCAGTCTTCTGTATTAGAAGATATGAAAGTTAATTGGGAAGCATCACTGAAAGAGAATCGTCAGACTGTTGATGAAAACGATATTGCAGATGTAGTTTCGATGATGTCGGGAATTCCTGTTCAACGCATTGCTCAGGCCGAAGGTGTAAGATTATCTAAGATGAAATCAGATCTTCAATCAAAAGTTATTGCGCAAGATGATGCTATAGATAAGCTAGTTAAGGCGATTATCCGTAGCCGTATCGGTTTGAAAGATCCGAATAGACCTATTGGATCATTTATGTTTCTGGGCCCTACAGGTGTAGGAAAAACTTATCTGGCCAAAAAATTAGCCCAATATATGTTCGGTTCCAGTGATGCACTTATTCGAATTGATATGAGTGAATATATGGAAAAATATTCTGTATCACGTCTCGTAGGAGCACCTCCGGGTTATGTTGGCTACGAAGAAGGTGGACAACTAACAGAAAAAGTTCGTCGCAAACCATATTCCATTGTGCTCTTAGATGAAATAGAGAAAGCCAATCAGGATGTATTTAATATTTTGCTACAAGTGATGGATGATGGCCGTTTGACTGACAGTAATGGCAGAATTGTAGATTTCAAGAATACCATTATTATTATGACGTCGAATATTGGAACTCGTCAATTAAAAGATTTTGGGCAAGGTGTTGGCTTTATTGTAGAGGAGCGCGGGAGAAAAGAATTCTCGCGAAGTGTTATAATGAAGGCACTCAACAAAACTTTTTCTCCTGAGTTCTTGAATCGTGTGGATGAGATTATAACATTTGACCAATTAACTGAAGATGCGATTCTAAAGATTGTCGATCTTGAATTGGAAGGTGTTTATGAGCGTATAGAAGGACTTGGCTATAAATTGATTGTAGATGAAGATTCTAAAAAATTTATCGCAAAGAAAGGTTACGATGTACAGTTTGGAGCCCGGCCATTAAAGCGTGCTATTCAAACTTATTTGGAAGATGGTATTTCCACTTTAATTATTTCTTCCGAAGTCAAAGAAGGTGATACGATTCAGGTAACTTTAAACAAAGAGGAAAATGTATTGAAAATCGAGCCAATTAAGCCAACGAAGAAATAACAATTATAGTTATTATTCAAAAGGTAATATACGACAAAATGTCAGACAGTCTGGTCTGGCATTTTTTTTGTCAGTTCCTATCAAGAAATAAAATATTAATTATTATTATTAAAATCATGAAAAAAGGTAATATTGGGGTTACAACTGAAAATATATTCCCCGTCATTAAAAAGTTTTTATACAGTGATAATGAAATTTTCCTGCGTGAAATAATTTCTAACGCTATAGATGCTACTCAAAAGCTCAAAACATATGCTTCTATAGGTGATTTCAAAGGTGAATTAGGAGATTTGACCGTTCGTGTCAAATTAGACAAAGAGACTTTGACTATCAGTGATCGCGGTATTGGACTTACGCCCGAGGAGATAGATAAATATATTAATCAAATTGCATTTTCAGGAGCCAATGAATTCCTTGAAAAGTATAAAAATGATGCCAATGCCATTATTGGACATTTTGGGCTTGGTTTTTATTCTGCATTTATGGTTTCCAAAAAGGTTGAAATCATTTCAAAATCTTATAAAGAAGGTGCTAAAGCTGTTAAATGGTCCTGCGATGGTAGTCCTGAGTTTACTATAGAAGATAGTGATAAAGCTGACCGTGGTACGGACATCGTACTTTATATCGATGATGATTGTAAAACCTTTCTTGAAGAGACAAAGATTACTTCATTATTGAAAAAATATTGTAGCTTTCTCCCAATTCCTATTGCTTTTGGTAAAAAGAAAGAGTGGAAAGATAACAAACAAGTTGATACGGCCGAAGATAATATTATTAATGATGTCACGCCATTGTGGACTCGTAAGCCTAGTGAATTAAAGGATGAGGATTATAAAAACTTTTATAAAAAGTTATATCCGATGTCTGATGAACCACTGTTCTGGATACATTTGAATGTTGATTATCCGTTCCACCTCACTGGTATCTTGTATTTTCCGAAAGTTAAGAGCAATATCGAATTGACAAAAAATAAGATTCAATTGTATTGTAATAAGGTTTATGTGACGGATTCCGTAGAGGGAATCGTGCCTGATTTTCTAACCTTACTTCATGGAGTAATTGATTCCCCAGATATTCCATTAAATGTATCACGTTCTTACCTTCAAAGCGATTCCAATGTGAAGAAGATTTCTTCCTATATTACAAAGAAGGTATCAGACCGTTTGCAATCCATATTCAAGACTGAGCGTACTGAATATGAAAAGAAATGGAATGACTTGAAGATTTTCATTAATTATGGTATGCTTACTCAAGAAGATTTTTATGAGAAAGCCCAGACTTTTGCATTGTTTACTGATACTGAAGGCAAGTATTTTACATATGATGAATACAAAACCTTAATTAAAGATAACCAAACCGACAAAGATGGCAATCTGATTTATCTGTATGCTTCAAACAAAGATGAGCAATATAGTCATATTCAGGCTGCTATAGATAAGGGATATAGCGTATTATTGATGAATGGTCAGTTGGATATCGCATTGGTTAGCATGTTGGAACAAAAGTTTGAAAAATCAAGTTTCACTCGTGTCGATGGTGATGTTATTGATAATCTTATTGTCAAAGAAGATAAAAAGAGTAATACGCTTGAAACCGCAAAAGATGAAGAGGTTTCTTCGGCTTTCAAGAGTCAAATGCCAAAGCTTGAAAAGGTTGAATTTCATGTTTCTACTCAGGCTTTGGGCGAGAATTCCGCTCCGTTATTAATAACGCAAAGTGAATACATGCGTCGAATGAAGGAAATGGCAAATATTCAAGCAGGGATGAACTTCTATGGTGAGATGCCTGATATGTATAATTTGATTTTGAATTCCGATCATAAATTGATTAAACAGATATTGACGGAAGAAGAGACGGCTTGCAGTACAGAAGTTGCGCCGATTCAAGTAGAACTAGATACGACAGATAACCGTCGCAAGGAATTGAAAAAGAATCATGAAGGTAAAAAAGACGAAGAAATTCCTACTGTTGAGAAAGATGAATTGAAAGATTTGGATAAGAAATACGATGATTTGAAGAAAAAGAAAGAGGGTATTTTCTCGAATTATGCAAAAGATAATAAAATCATTCACCAATTGATTGATTTGGCTCTTCTCCAAAATAATATGTTGAAAGGTGAGGCAATGAATAATTTCGTTAAACGCAGTGTTGAAATGATCTGATCATTCTCTTTTTAAAGTCTAAGTTTATTATATTGAATTAAGGCTGCATGTAAAAAACATGCAACCTTTTTTTATTTGATCCCCCTAAAAAAGGGATAATTTAGATAAAAAACAGCTTGAATATTTGCTATTTCAAGAAAAGTCTGTATCTTTGCAAACGTTAAACAGAAAAATGGTCGCGTAGCTCAACTGAATAGAGTCTCTGACTACGGATCAGAAGGTTGTAGGTTTGAATCCTACCGCGATCACTTTTATGATTAACAGATACTATTAGATTGGTCGCGTAGCTTAACTGAATAGAGTCTCTGACTACGGATCAGAAGGTTGTAGGTTTGAATCCTACCGCGATCACTCAGAAATAAAAAAAGATTTTGTATTCATTTACAAAATCTTTTTTTATTATTCTTATTTTCGAAAAAACATCTTTAGCATTTAATGTTCAAATCATTAAGTACTTTTCTAATGGCTTCAAAAGTCGTAATCCGTGTCGGTACCAAAGGTAAGCGAAGTTTGTTTTCAATCATTCCCATAGCATTCAACATAGATTTTACTCCGGCAGGATTTCCATCAACGAAAAGTAGTTTGAAAAGTTCGGCAAATTTATGATGAATGGCCAGAGCATTTGTATAATCGCCTTGTAGTGCCAATCTTGTCATGCGGCTGAATTCTCGGGGAAAAGCATTTCCGATAACTGATATAACGCCAACAGCACCTAGTGTGATAAGGGGGAAAGTAATGCCATCATCTCCGGAGATTACATTAAAGGTTTCAGGTTTGTTTTTAATAATATCATCCATTTGTTCTATATTTCCCGAAGCTTCTTTGATAGCAATGACGTTCTTGCAATCTCGTGCGATACGTAAAGTTGTTTCAGCTTTCATGTTTACACCTGTACGTCCGGGAACATTATACAATACAATAGGCATATCAGTAGACTCTGCTATAGCCTTAAAATGTTGATATATGCCTTCTTGTGATGGTTTATTGTAATAGGGAACGACAGAAAGTATAGCGTTGATGCCTGTCAAGTCTTCAGCTTTTATGGCATTAACTACGGCGCGAGTGTTATTTCCGCTAATCCCCATTACTATAGGGATGCGGCCACGAACACGCTCAACAACTAGCTTCTTTATCTTTTGCTTTTCGTCTTCTGTTAATGTTGGCGTTTCTGCAGAAGTTGCAAGAATACATAAGAAATCGGCATTATTTTGGAGCAAATAGTCAACAAGCCGCTTTAGAGCATCATAATCTACGCTTTCATCATCTTTAAAGGGAGTAATCAGTGCTACCCCCATTCCTTTCAAAGTTGTGTGCATCATCTTATTTGTTATAAACTGAAACTAATACGAACGCAAAAGTACTATTTTTTTTCTAATATCAGGATATAAGTTTCAGAAAATCATCTTCACTCATGATAGTTATTCCAAGTTTTTGTGCTTTCTCTAATTTCGAAGGTCCCATATTATCTCCAGCAAGAATAAAGCTTGTTTTGAGAGAAATACTTGCAACGTTTTTTCCCCCGTTTTTCTCAATTAATTCCTTATATTCATCGCGTGAATGATGGACAAATATACCACTGATAACTATTGATTTTCCATTTAACTTGTTGGTATATCCATTTTTGTCTATTTCATTGCGACGAAATTGCAAACCCGCAGCAATCAGTCGGTCAACGAATTTCTTGTTTGATTCATTTCTAAAATACGTAAGGATGCTTTGAGCAATTTTTTCACCAATAGCGTCAATACTTCTCAGTTTATCAAAACTGGCTTGCTCCAATTCTTGAATGGAATTGAATGATTTAGCTAAGATTTTGGCAACAGTCTCACCAACAAAGCGTATGCCCAAAGCAAAAATGACGCGTTCAAAAGGTACATTCATGCTTTCTGCTATACCGTGGACAATATTGGTAGCGGATTTTTCACCTAACCTATCAAGCCCTTTGAGATCAGTAACTTGCAAGTTATATAAATCTGCAGCATTGCGGATAAGTCCAAGTTGATAGAACAAGTCTACGGTTTCCGGTCCCAATCCGTCTATGTTCATGGCTTTTCGACTGATAAAATGTTCGATTTTTCCCTTAATTTGAGGTGGACAGGCTGTATCATTTGGACAATAATGTGCTGCTTCTCCTTCATATCTCACTAATGGAGTACCGCATTCTGGGCAGCTCTTGATAAATACCACCTTTTCGTTTATCATGAAATTGCGCGAATCTTTGTCCACACCAGTAATCTTAGGAATAATTTCGCCACCTTTTTCTACGTAAACCATATCGCCGATATATAAGTCGAGACCTTTGATAATATCAGCGTTATGAAGCGAAGCGCGTTTTACAACAGTCCCCGATAGTTGTACCGGATCCAAATTTGCTACGGGGGTTACGGCTCCGGTTCTACCTACTTGGAAGGTAACTTTATTGAGCCTGGTCAATGCGCGTTCTGCCTGAAATTTATAAGCAATAGCCCATCTTGG
>JALNVG010000097.1 GCA_023227685.1 Bacteroidaceae bacterium | reverse complement strand
GTTACCGAGTTCGGCTGTGGTGAGCAAAGTGAATCAGGGATTTGGCATTTACATCTTGATAAATTTATTCCTGTCGAGCCGGAGCATATGAATGATTTCGATAGGAATATGCTTGATAGTCTTGATGAAATGAACAAAGCTATATGTGTTTATTTTGACGGCTATATTTCTTTTTTAGAATCGTATATTATGATTCAAAAAGTTTTTCGTCCGTTCATAGAGCAATACCTACACCGCAGCGGAACCTTTCCAAATTCAAATGAAATTGCTGAATATTTTGAAAGTTTTAACAAAGAAAACGGCAACGCTTTTCATAAAATAAAATGCAAAATGGAATCCTTCGGCTACAAAGTTTTAAAGGATGAAAACAAAAAGCCGATTCTTTGTGAAGAGATCCATTTCATCGATTTGCAGTCATTCCTTTTTTATGATTTTTGGAGCGGTATAAAGAAGAATTTTATTCCCTATCAATGTAAGCAATGCGGTCGTTTTTTTCTGATTCGTGGCGGCAAATATTTTAGCTATTGTGATAAGCCATTAAAGGGCGAGCCAGACAAAACCTGCCGTGATGTAGGCGCTCGCCGCCGCTATGATGACAAATGCAAAAACGATCCCGTATGGCAGACCTACAACCGAGCATATAAGGCTCACTATGCCCGCTATATGAAAAAGAAAATGACCGTCTCAGAATTTGAAGAGTGGTCACGCTTCGCATCAGAACTCAGGGATCAAGCTCTTGCAGAGGAAATGCCATTTGAGCAATATTACGCTGATATCAGAAAGTAAAAAATACTATTCTTTGTTTAGCAGAGCAGATTTTGACCTCATAGAATGATTCCATGACAGCATTGTCATAAGGATTGCCTTTGCGGCTCATGCTCTGCTGACATCCATATCGGAGCAACAACGCTTGAAATCGCTGCGATGTATATTGAAACCACGGTCAGTATGTAAGATTAGTCTCTCATCAGGATGATCGTGTCAAACTGCTTAATAAAACTCAGTCATAACGAGACTATCTTTGATTTTAGTATCCATAGACCATCCGGCGACCTTTCGAGAAAAGATATCAATGAAGACAACTATACAAAGTCATTGTCTTTTGCTAAATCAAACGTTATTTGAAATGATTTTGGCATTAAATTTGTTGCTTTTATTGTACTACCGGTATCGAAATATGGAGCAGTACGGTTTGGTAAACACTCAATAACAGAATGATTTATATTACGTGTTAAGCCTAATAATAAAATCAAATAATACCTGTTGGATTTTTTCTAAACTCGGTTGGAGATACTCCGTTCTTCTTTAAAAATAATCTGTTAAAATAAGTTACGTTATTAAATCCGGCGGCAATTGCTATATCGGTGATGTTTCTGTCAGAGTTAAGTATTAGTTGCTCGGAATATTCCAGACGTTTATTATTAATATAATCATCAAATGAATAACCTGTTTGTTTTTTAAAAAGCCTTCCTAAATATTTTTCATTGTAATGACATGTTATAGCTAATTGCTTAATAGAAATATCACTTGAAAAATAGTAATCGGCGTTGTCTTTTATAAAAGCAATTGAATAATTTAGCTTGACTTTATTTTCTCTGTCCGATGGATATAGAAAAATAAGCATTCTTATATAGCTTTCAATAATATCAGCCATATTATAATACATAGAAATATCGTTTTCATGCTCGGCGTTTTTTAATTTTTCAAATGCGTTGCTATAATCCAGGTCACAAGCCATACAACTTTTTTCTAAAATCCGATTTGAAACAGAATTATCCATAACAATGCCTCCGATGTATATAATATAGTCAACTTTTCCGGAAATGACTACCGGCTGAACTATCTCATAAAGTCCATTGATACAATGTCCTTCGAATCTTTTCTTTTCTTTTGTTGCTTTATTAATACTCAATCTTTTGCAATTAATACAGTGCTTAAACCCTTTTGCAGTTGATTTCATATAATCACAAAAGTCATGCTGATGAATTCGATGCTTTAAATCTAATGATAATTTATCGATGAAATTAGCGTTTGACTTGCAAACTACATTAATGTGAACCTTGCTTTTGTTTTCAAGGCTTTCGAGTAAACTTTGTAAAGAAGAAAAATTAAAATTCATATTTAAATTATCCTTATGATACATATTTTTATTTATTATAGCAATAATGTGTCTATTGTTCAATAATATATATCCATTATGCAAGATTTCCTCAAAATATGGTTTATAATTTAATAAAGATTAATTAAAGGAGATTCAATTATGAAATCAAATTATGATTTAATCGTCATCGGAGGCGGACTGACCGGAGTTGCAGCATCTGTTTGTGCAGCAAGAAATGGGCTATCGACTCTGCTGATTGAGCAATCCGGAGCTCTTGGCGGTGCATTAAACACAAGTTTAGTTTATCCGTTCATGCCATTCTGGACTACTGAAGAAATTGATGGTAAAAAGCAAAAAAAGTATTTAAGCAATGGCGTTTTTAGAGAAATATTGAATGAGCTTGAAAAGTTAGATGCCTTTAGACATGATTCGTCTTTTCAAGATCAATACTTAAAAGTTGTTTTGGACAGGTTTACGAAAAGTGCAGGCGTAGAAGTGCTTTTCCACTCAACACTTTTTAAAGCAAATGTTTCGGAAAACAAAATTATATCAGTAGAAGTTGCAAATAAAGTTGGTTCACAAACATTTAACGCAAAATATTTTGTTGATGCGACAGGTGATGCAGATTTAGCTGCTTTTAGTGGATGTGAATTTATAATTGGCAGAAAAGCTGATAATTTATGTCAGCCAATGACGCTTTGTTTCCGTGTTGCAAATGTTGATGATGAAATATTTTGCAAATCCTATAAAACGATTAATGATCTATACCAAGAGTTTCAAAGACAAGGAAAAATCAAAAATCCTCGTGAAAATATCCTGTATTTTAGTGATATAGGCAAAGGCGTGGTCCATTTCAATTCTACAAGAGTAATAAAATTAAACCCTGTTAACCCAGATGATTTAAGTAAAGCCGAAATAATTGGTAGAGAACAAATGCTGGAATTATTTACTTTCCTTAAAGAAAACTTTGCATGTTTTAAGGACAGCATTCTCATTTCATCATCTGCAAGTATTGGTGTTAGAGAGAGTCGAATGATTATCGGTGAACATGTTTTATCAGCAGAAGAACTTAAGAACTGCACGAAATTCGAAGATAGTATTGCAGCCGGAAATTATGACATTGATATTCACAATCCAGAGGGAAGTGGTACAAGCCACTATTATTTTAAACCGGGTGAGTATTACACTATACCATATCGGTCATTAATACCGAAACAATTAGGTAATTTAATTGTTGCCGGACGTTGTATATCAGCTACGCATGAAGCACAGGCATCAATCAGAATTATGCCAATTTGTTGTTGCCTGGGAGAGGCTGCCGGAGCCGCTTCCGCTGTTGCATTTGATGAAAATACTACTTTCAAAAATGCTGACATACATAAAATACAAGCAAAATTAAAAGAAAATAAAGTGTTCTTTTAATTATAATTTTATCTAATACTAATTCTAATTTTAAAATGCCATTAAATTGGCGCAATAAAATTTATATAGAACAAGACGGAGAATGAAGATAATCTAATGCTTGTTAAGGATTTAAAAATGTGCTATGTAATTTTAACCGGTAAGTTTTGGAGCTCTTGATTTGAATTAGCGTAGCAACTGTAAGCCCTATCCGGCTCACAGTGTAAAATATCGGCTACATGTTCAGTCAAATAATACACAAAATGCGCTTTGAATGAGCTAAATAGGCTCTTTCAAGGCGCATTTCCTTATAAATCATATTAAAGTCAAGTGCATTTTAATTACCAGTTATGCCAATTCTATCAATGCTCTTAACAAACTTGCGCTGAAGTATAATGTAACCAACAAAAAGTATTGCCACAAATATAAGGCGAGCGGCAAAAACTATTGCTGGGAATATTGGAGACGAGCCTTGTAAAACACCTACCTGTTGCAATAAACTTATAATGTTTTCCATCGTGACAGATAACGAAACGCAATGAGCATGTCATTACCTTCGCCAATACGCACCATAAAAGGTTTTGTTCGTATGGTCAATCTGAAAAGATTTATTTGCATAGAATATCTTGGAGCAATCCTCCGATTTTTTCTGCCATTCGATATAGTCCAAGATCATTCGGATGCGTGGAGTCTACCGTACAATCTGCGGAAGCACTTCCCGCAAAGAGAGTGCCGCCGTCAATAAAGTAAACATTGTTATCGCCGGTCGCCTTTGCCATATGATAGCTGTTCAGAATAACTTCACGGCGCATATCTGCATCTTTTTCTTTTTCCAATCACATCGGGCTTTGAAACCATAATGTAAGGCAGGTTAGGGTGTCTCTCACGAATGATGTCATACATTTTGTAATGCGTTGCCGCTAGGTCAACAGAACTTCGCGCATTATGATCATAATCGCAGACAAAAGCACTCATTGAAAGACCCGCTATATAGGCCGCCATTGATTCTTCGCCGCGAGCGCATCCCAAAAATCCGAGATTAATAAAATCCATATTCAGTCTGCGTGAAATAAAGCCCTGATATGAATTCCCCTGTCGAGTTGCACAGGCGCCCTGCGTAATAGATGAGCCGTAATAAACAATTGGTTCCGACGGTTCATAGCTCTCACCGGGTTCTAATATGCAATCATTTGAAACACCGACACATACTTCTTTTACGCTGTTGTAAAGCGGAAAATCAATCATATAGAAATGTACTCCCGCACCCCATTCGTTTTTGTTGATAGTAATACATGATGTATAGCCGTTGCTCATATTATCTGGAGGTACAAAGGAATTTACAAACACATACTGATGATTAACGCTAATGTACAAATCGAATCCAGCCGCTCCGGTCAATGCCATATGCGGTAACCTGGAAATTGAAAGCATTTCCGTCAAAATGGCAATATATTCTGAATCGTACTGAACCGGATTTTGCCGCCGGAAGTGTTATTTGCAAGCTCTGCGACACCGTCATTGACCGTTACGGCAACATCCTCAGGCATTCTACTGAAATATTTTCCTTTTTCCGGCTTTAAAAGTCCGTAAATTTGAAACGGCGGTTCCTTTACATCAAACCAACGAAAATTATCCTTGTTATTCGGAATTTTTACCGAAAAATTTTTATCAATATCAGTGATATTCATAATGTAACCTCATAATATAATATAATAATTGCCTTAAGAATAAAGAACATCTGAATTATGAAAAATTCATTTTACTGCACAATCGGCGAAATAATCAAATCCTTAAATGAAACAAGTGCCTTTGCAGGACGGAATGATATGAACCCGTCTGTAAACGATACAGAACGGACATTCATAACGCTCTTTCCGTTCAGATCAATATATGTATCTTCGGATTTATGAATAATACGCACATCGTTCCAAGTAAACGGATTATAATCTTCGAAATGAGCAGAAACAATGACATTTCCGAAATCCTGTGTCCACGCTCCGCAATCATTTATCATCGCATCTCCGTTTTGATGAACCATAAGTGTATATCCGTCGCTGTTGTAATAAGAGCTCACCGACTTCATACAGAATCCGCACCCTGCCCATAACCCTGAGCCGCTTTAAAATTTCATCTTGAAGCTCATATCAAAGTTCTTCCACTGCCTGTTCATAATTGCACATTGTTCTTTTGTGCTGCAGACTGTGACAATCTGCATTTCCCCATCTGAAATTTTCCACAAAGCATTTACGGGATTCCAATTTTCATGCAGTGGTGTAACACCAGTAAAGTCAGCCGTATACACTTCTGTTTCATACAACTTTTCAAAACTTGCAACATTGATATTATGTGTTTCGGGGATTTCACAAGGTGTCATTCCTAAAAGTATCTCTGAAACCGACATTTGACTTTTATCAATTTCTTCAATATGCAATTCATTAAAATAAAGACTACAGCTACTTTAATATAAATTCACATGAGTTTCATTGAATTAAAACCCATGGTATTCATAAATTTTTTATTTGTAGACCCATCCGCTTGTAAAGCCTGTACCACTATCGATTTGACTAACAAGCTGCGATTCACCGGCAGTTTTTGAGGTAATGTTGTTACTTGACGATGATGTAATACTTGAGTTGCCGCTTCCTATTGAAACTTCCGAAGAAGAATTTGTTTGAGAAGTTGAAGTTGAATTGTCAGTTCTGGATGAACCTGAATCAGATTCATCCAACAACTCATTAATATCAATTACAACATCGCCTGCTTTGCTCTCAGTGTCAGGCATAACATCTGACTTGACATTTTCACTTGTTTCACTTGTTGTTTCAGATGAAGCATCGACATCAACATTAGCAGTGCCTTTTTTCGAGCATCCGGCAAATGCAAATATTATTGCTGCAACAAGTAATAAAACATATAGTTTTTTCATTTTACCACCCATTATTTATATGTAACCGCTGCAACATCATTTATCGATTTTGAAACTTGATTGCCGTAAGAATAATAATCCACGCCTTCAATATCATATACTACATAAGGTCTTACAGATATTTGTGTGGCGTTATTTGCGCTTGTTATGCCTGTAACAACCAATGTATAAATGAAGTAGTCATCTGTTCGAAGATAACATTTTGTGGACTGCTTGTTCTTAACATGTGTATTTGTGCTGTTAACAGCAACCATAAGCTCTCCTTCAGCAAGATTACCGGTTAATGCAACAAGATAGCCACATGAAGTTGCTTTATAGGAGGTTCCGCCTACGGTTATATATTCGCCGGTTTCAGAAACATTACGAACCAGTTTACTGCCAAATCGAATGTCTTGTGTTGTTCCGGTGGTTGTTTCGGTACGAATCTGCGCTCCGAGTGTTGAAAGAGCTTCAACAGACACACTGATAGAATTATTGTTGATTGTTGTAGTAACATCCTGCTCGTCTACATTGCATACAGACATACCGTTAAGTGAGAATGATGTAGTGGCAGTTTTTAATACAGTAAATTTGAAGGTAACCCATTTTGTTGAGCCGTTTGTAACATCGCCAAGCAAAACAAAGGCAACCGAGCCTGCGCTGCAGTTAAGGCTGTTTGCAACAGTATTGTCAGTGACATTAATGTCGTCGAAAGTTGTGCTGTCCGGCAGCAGTTGAACAGCAGTAGCATCATATGTAAATGTGCCCTTAATTCCCGCAACGGCATTTGTGGTGCTTAATGTAACTTGAAGGAATTGTCCGGAATTATCATAGCTAGTTGTAAGATTAGCAGCGGTATCAGTACTTGCTGCGCTTGCAAATATACTAAAACTGAAAGTCATAATTATGCTTAGAACAACTGCTGCAATTTTTTTAAAATTTAACATTGATATCCCTCCATAAAATTTAATTACCACTACTAGTTAGATCGCTAAAAGTCGTGTCGTTGTCTACTCCATTTCCTGACAGCAAAGAACAAATCTCATTGGACTTAAACAAAAAGTATTCAACTGAAATATCCGGCGAAATATAGTGCTTTTTCATGGCGATTTACCTCCTTTCGGAATAAATATATGAACGAAATGCAGCCGCACTCAATAACTACACAGTGCAGTCTTGCATTTATACTGTTCATTTCGTACTCTTTTTCTCACAATTTATCGCTACCCATTCTCGTGCCAAACGTTTCGGTTCACGCGGTCTTTTCACCGATGACGGTGTTCAGGTGAATCTATCAAAAGTTCCTGAGGAGCTGAATCTGTATGGCAGAAATGTGTGGACGGTAATTATCTCTCTAAGATGTGAGGATGCGGAACGGCTCGGCTTCAATACAGGCACACGTTGGCGGGATATGCTTCGCATACAGACGGAAGCACTTGCAACGAATCTGAAAATCCCCATGGAGAATCGGAAATGGTTTGCGGCCTTTCATAATGAAAGCCACCATTCCCATGTGAATTTGATTGCCTACTCAACAATTGAAACCGAAGTCTGTCTCACATAAGGGCTTGATGAATCTGCGTTCGTCCTTCGCAAAGGTTATTTTTGCGCAACTACAGCAGAAAGAATAACAAGTGTAGCTATTGCGAGTATATACACTGATAAGAATGCACATGAATTGCGCCCTCTAATGCTGATGCGATCAAGTTACTATACAACGATTACTCAATAGTTGTTAACGATATCAAAAACATTTTAAGGGTATATGATGCTGAGGAAAAAATTACACTTTTGCAAACACATACATGCGATATACGAGTTGAAAAATCAGTTGATATTCAGCTCACTGAGGAAGAGAAAGATATCGCTATTATAAGCTCATTGAAACCCCAAAAGGCAGATTCACAGCTATACCGAATGAAGTTAGCAAGGACAAAGAGGGCAATGACGTTTGTCACGACATCTTCCACCCTTTTTCTTTTCCGGCTCGTAAAGCCCTCGAAGTAACTCTGTATGCCGCTTATGAAGAAGCAAT
>JALNVG010000096.1 GCA_023227685.1 Bacteroidaceae bacterium | reverse complement strand
GAGGTAGATTATCTAGGAAGACAACTAGCCTTTTGTTTCTTTTATAGTAAAACTAATTATCTTCCGCCGGCTATTTCATATTTTAATTTGGCGAGTAGCAGATCATAAGCAGAAGAGATATAATTCTGTTGGGCATTATGAATGGATTTTTCAGTGTTCAGTAAATCCTGATATTGTAATGTACCAATTTGAAATTGTTGCTTTTGTCTATCGTAAATGCTTTGAGCCAAATTGTAATTTATCATTGAAGTTTGTTCATTCAACTCCGCATTTTGAAGTTCAATACTTGCTGAAGTGATTTCATTTTGGATATCGTTTGTCTCTTGGCTGATTAATTCATTCGTTTGTGCGATTTTCAATTTGCTTTGTTTTACCAGTTCGTGGTTTTTTATAGTTTGCATTATAGGAATGGAGACTTGTATCCCTACATAATTGACAGGACTCCAATTAAAACTGTTTGAATAATCAAAGTAGTTTGATTGAAAATATTGCGAATAATTAGCAAAAAAAGTAATGGTCGGTAAATAATTCTCTTTTGCTTTCATTAATTGAAGCCGATTGCCTTTATTCTCGATTACGAGCTGCTTTATTTCTGTTCTATCAGCAATTAAGTTCTTGCTCATAGGCATATTATTAAGGTTTTTCAGGCTTTCAATGGAGTCGGTAAATTCCACATTTGTGTTTGCCGGAATATTCATTTTGTATTTGAGATTTATGCAACTCAATTCATACAGTTGTTTACTCTTTTGTGTATTGATGCTTGCATTTTTGTAATCAAGAGTTGCCTGATCAAAATCGTTTTGAAGAGTGGCTCCGTTTTCGAATTTGCCTTTAATTAGTTCATAATATGACTTGTACCTATGCTCTTCCTGCAACATTATTTCATATTGTACTTTTTTTAAAGCCATTTCATAATAAGCTTTCGTAATCTCGTGTTTGATATCGCACTTCGTTTGATTTAACTTTTCATCAGCCAAGGCATTATTGTTTTTGGCGATGTTAATATCCGTATAAAGTCCCGGCTTATAAAGTGTATAATTCAAGTCTAATGCTCCGCAGGTATTGTTATTAGTCCCTAGCTTTATTTTTTCAGGTTCAGTATTGCCCAGTAATCCTGCTGGAACAGTCGTCTTTTCCCTATCGCCGTAATAAGTCAAATTCCCCTTTAATGATAGATCCGGTAAAATGTATTTTTGTTTTTCTTTCACGATACTTTTGTAAATCAGAACATTTAAACTATCGGCTTTTATATTGTTTCTGTTTTTTATACCTAATTTAATAGCCTGATTCATAGATACTTCTATGAAATCTTGTGCATTTGATATTTTGACAAATAACGTCAGAACTGAAATGATATATATCAACTTTTTCATTTTTATACTGTTTTATTTTTGTTTTGTTTTATTGAATTTTGGTGATTTTATTATAAACATCAATGGTATGGTGAGCAGCATGAATATGCAAAATCCAAGATACATATTATCGTAACTTACCACATGCATTTGAAGCTGAATAGCTTGTTCAATTTTTGCATAAGCAGCCGATAATGCTTTGTCGGACGAATATCCAAGAGATTCAAACATCGCTTGATAGGATGCAATACGTTGTGCGGCCAAAGGATTATATGGATTAATATTGGAAGTCATTTCGTTTAGAGCGTTAGCATCCTGATGCTGCACATAGATGTTGATCAGAACGACACCGAGGGCTGCTCCCAATTGCCGCATAATATTTGAAAGTCCGGTTGCTTGAGCCAAATCTTTACCACGAAGGCCAACCAACGCCATTGTCATTAATGGAATCGCCAACATCGCTTTTCCAAATGATTGTGTAATGAACGGCGCGATGAAGGTACTTTCGCTGGAATTCAAAGAGGATTTAGAAAGTAGAAAAAGGTATATGGCAAAACATAAGATGCCCAATATCGCTGTAGCGTGATAGCCTGCTTTTTTTAAGATGAATTTATTTACAAATAGCATGGCCGCTGCACTTGCCAATGCAGGAAGAATTTGGAAGAGCCCTTGGCGTGTCGCTGTCCAGTCGAGAGTTATCTGAACAAACAATGGAAAAATGAAACTCAGACCAATCAATAGCATCCCTAAAATTAAATTCATAAAATGACCGATGGCTAAATTCTTGTTGCTGTAAAGACTTATCTTTACAGCCGGTTCTTTAACGGATAGTTCCCGCCAAATAAATGCGGCAAGACCAACCACTGCCATAATAAAAACAACAATAATTTCTGTACTTTCGAACCAGTCTTTTTGCATTCCTTCTTCTAGAAAATATTGTAAGGAACAAAGCCCTATTATCATGAATACGATACCCCAAATATCAACCTTTTTCGGTTTTACAGTTTCTTTTAGATTGGGGACATATTTCCAACAAAGAAGAGTGCCGACAACTCCAATAGGGCTATTGATAAAAAATATCCATTGCCATGAAAGGGCGTCAGTAATATAACCACCCAACACTGGACCGATAGCAGGTCCCAACATCATTCCCATACCGAAAATAGCTGTAGCAGTCGATAATTCTTCTGGCGGGAACGCATCAGTTATAATACTTTGTGCTGTTGAAAGAAGAGCTCCGCCTGCCAATCCTTGGACAAAACGCCAAATGGTAATTAATAGTAAGCTATCGGATAGGCCACACAAAAATGAGGAAACGGTAAAAGCAGCGACTGAAAATGTAAAATATATCTTTCGCCCAAAGACAGAAGAAAGCATTGCTGATAGAGGGATGGTTATCACATTCCCAAGCGCATAGGCGGTCACTATCCAGGCTATTTCGTCAGATGTAACTCCTAGTCCACCCATCATCTGTGCACGTGCTACGCCGACTGCAGTGGAGTCAATTAATTCCATGATTGCACAGGATAATACGGTAGTAATCAGAAGCCATTTATCAACAGATGGTGTGTTTGTATTTTTTTTTATGATAGTTCCCATTGCTATTTTGTATTTACACGAACATTGCAGCTCAATCCGGGATATAATCGAATTTTAATGGCTGAAGCAATATCTGTTAGTTTAATTTTTACAGGTACCCTTTGCACTACTTTGGTGAAATTGCCGGAAGCATTATCGGGTGGAATAAGCGAAAATTTTGCGCCGGTAGCATTGGTAAATGAATCTACATAACCTTTAAACTTGATATTTGGTATGGCAGGAACTGAGATTCTCACTTTTTTGCCGATACGCATATTTTTGAGTTGTGTCTCCTTGAAATTAGCCGTTACCCAAATGTTTTGATTGTCAATAAGCGCACAAATATTTTGACCAACTGACAGATATTCACCTTTATTGACGGCTCGCTTTGTAATAATTCCACTAAACGGGGCACTAATATAGGTGTGATCCAAATTCTCTTTTGCCAATTGTAATTCAGATTCTTTTTGCTTAATCAAGGAGGCCGCTACTGAAATCTGTGCACGGTCTGATTTGAAGTTCGCTTTCTGAAAACCGATGGAAGAAATAGATGCTTTTTGCTCATTCAAAGCTTTTTGATAATTGGCTTTAGCTACTTGCAATTTGTTGGTCTCTTCGTCTACCTGCATCTGAGTAGTTCCTTTAATTGCAAGGAGTTTGATTGTCCTATCATAGTTTTTCTGTGCATTATCCAAATCCGCTTTTGCCAAAAGAACTGATTGCTGACCTGATTTTGCCTTATTTTCATAAGTTACAATATTAGCCAATCCTGCAAACGATTTTAGTTTTGAGGTTTCCAAACTTGCTTTCGCATTCTCCAATGTAGCTTCGGCAATTTTTACCTGTGTAAGCAAATAGTCGTTGTCCAACACTACCAACGTATCGCCTTTTTTTACAAAGCGATTGTCACTAAATCTGATTTCCTTGACATAGCCGGCAATACTTGTTTTTAGGGGTACGATATTTCCATCGATTTGTGCATCCTCTGTCGATTCATAATGATTATTTTTTACCAATAAGGTGATTACGGTAGCAACTAGGATAATGGTAGCAACGATAACCGTCCACATTAATGTTTTTTTCTGTCTCTTTTCCTGTCTCATAGTTATTAATTCTTATTTTTATTGTTTTTTTGATGGAACAAAAATAGATTCTGTTTGTCGTTTAGAAATGAAGTCGTTGCGGAAGTGGACAAATTGGGAACTGAAAAATGTTCTACAATATGGCCTTTATAAACAAAGGAGAGTGTAAAAATGAGCACTCTCCTTTGTATTTACAGTAAAAGAACTTTCACCGTAAGTTTGTAATTGTTGTTGACTATAATCTCTCTATTTTCCTGATAGCCAATTTAGAAAATCAGGTGTTTTAGTTTTGTTGATTCTGATTTTTTCTTCGAAAGGAATTGTGAGTTTGACTACAAGAGAACGGGCAAAATATTGAACGACTTCTCTAATCGCACTTCTTTGGACAAGTATCTGCCGGTTGGCTCTGTAAAAATCATTACCCACGAGCGTTTCGAGTTCTTCAAGTGGTTTTTTTATATTGTATTTCAAGCGGTCGAAAGTGATTAGGTAGGTTATTTTATTTTCAAGATAGAAAAGGGCAATGTCGGTAACCTTGACAGGCAATATTTTGTCTTTATAATAAACAAGTACGGATAGTTTTTTTTGCTGCGAAAATTTGTCTTGAAATAGTTGGAGCATATTGTTTAATTGGACTTGATTATCGGTAAACTTTTTTTTGAGTTCATCAAAACGTTTAAGTGCATTTGTAATATCTTGTTCATCGAAAGGTTTTAGAATGTAGTCAATCCCGTTTGCCTTAAAAGCCTTAATGGCGTATTCATCGAATGCAGTACAAAAAACTACGGGAGTTGTAATTGGGACTTGATTGAAAACTTCAAACGACAAGCCATCTCCCAATTGTATGTCGCTGAATATTAAATCGGGCTGTTCATTGGACTTAAACCACGAAACAGCATTCTTAATGCTATCTAAGATTGCCAAAATTTGTATATCGGATTTTGCTTCTAATAAGCTTTCTCTTAAGTTCTCGGCAGTCAAAGGTTCATCTTCAATGATTACTATTTTCATAATCTAAAATTTTAATTGTGACAGAAAAAGAATCTTCACTATCTTTTATGATAATATCATCGCCTGAAATGATTTTGTAGCGTTCCGAAAGATTCATTAATCCAATGCCGGTGGACTCCTCCGAAAAACTTTTTTTATGTTTGTTATTACATACTGTGATGGTCCCGTTATTATTAGTAATGTCTATATAGAGAGGATCTTCTGTAGTAAAAGCATTGTGTTTAATGGCATTCTCAAGTAATTGCTGAATGGCAAATCCGGGTAAAAATCCTTCCATATTCTCCGGAATATTAGATGAAAACTTCAAAGAATCTCCAAATCGTGTTTTTTGCAATTCAATATAATCCGTGCATAGCTGTATTTCATCGCTTAGGCTTACTGTACTTTCTTGATTTTGAGAAATGGTTCTTCTTAATAAGTCGGATAGATGTTTCAAGTATTCCTCTGCAGTCGTCGGCTGTTTTTTGATTAATGACTTTAGTGTGTTTAGGGCATTAAACAGGAAATGTGGTTGTATTTGATTTTTAAGTTGTAAATAGGTTGCTTCCATATTTTTCATTTTCAATTGGGTATTTTCCAGTTCAAGTTTAGCCTTATTATGGATAAGAATAATATAATTCATAAAAATGAAAATGATTAAATTGCCGAAAATAAAAATACAATTAACTATTGCCAATAGGATCCAGCGATTCGGGCTGTTTATATGCACAGTTTCCATATTGGTTGATTGTGTGAGCAACGTATGGTTTATCAA
This sequence comes from Bacteroidaceae bacterium, assembly GCA_023227685.1. GTDB lineage: Bacteria > Bacteroidota > Bacteroidia > Bacteroidales > Bacteroidaceae > JALNVG01. The sequence goes on along the minus strand of JALNVG010000096.1, from coordinate 2,730 downwards.
TTCTATGATTTTAATTCCAATTACAAACGGAATTAGCGAGAAAAGAATGTTAGTCCGGAAGGCTCTGACTCCGACTTTGAATTGGATATCATATTTAGTCATATAGTATTTTGCAAATAACGCATATCCTATACATACAGTATATACCATCAATGAAACAACGATAGCAAATAAGAAATCCCCAAGCAACATGTGATGAAGGTTCGGCAGGTAAGAAAAATACACCTGAGAAGCAACAGTACCACCCATCACTAAAACTGCAGTTATAATTGATAAGGAGATTGCAATTAAATGTAATCTTTTAAATAGTTCTTTTTCCATTATGCAAATATAGACATTATTGACGGATAGCTAATTACAAAATGAATCCGAACAGGACAAAGTAAAGTTTAAAACGGACAAAATATTTCTGCGTTATGTTGTCGAAAACTACGGATGAGCATGTTTATTTAGCAATTTTCAAAAAGTAAAACCCTGATACTTATTAAAATATCAGGGTTTTACTGTGGAGCTGGAGAGATTCGAACTCTCGTCCAAACGAGGAACTAATCTGCTTTCTACATGTTTATCTTCGCTTTGATTGTCGGGTATAGGAAAGACCGAAGCTACCCACCTAAACCTTATCCTCTAAAATGTCGCTGAAAGCCCGAGGCTTGTTTTCAGTTATCTCCGATATTGCTGCACCACCATATCGGAACGCTTCGGAGCAACAGCATCCGGGTGATGTCACGTCCCCGCAACTATTGCAGGGATTAAGCTTAAATCTACTATACTTCGATTAAGCAGCGAGAGCGTAATTGTTTTCGCCAGATAATTTTTGTTGCCTGAGATTTGAGTGCAAGTCAACCACGCACTACATGCTTACAAACCACTTCTGCCCGCTGTCAAAACCGGTCAGCCCCCAAAGTTTATAGCGATCTGGATATCAAAATAGAAAGCTTACTTGACAGGCTTGTGTGACTGATAAGTAATGCATTCAGAGAACACTTTCTCCAAAAAATTGCTTTCCGCTACAAAGGTAAGGAATCTTTTGGAAAAAATGTATATTCAATGAGAAATATCTTGAGAAGTAGAGTTGCGTTCTTGTTTTATTCAGAAATAAGCTGATTGTCCAATTTACTTGAATATTTTCGTATCGCAGTCTATTTGCTGTATTTGTAGTCAATGTCAGCAAAAATGAAAATCCATTTTCTTTCAATGTAGAGTAGTTCTTATCTCTTGCGGTTAAAGTTTGTAAAGAAGTTCGCTAAAATCAGTATTTATGTTTATATTTGAAAGGCTATGAGGTAATTCAAGTAATATTTTGCCATGTGTTGCAAGAGTTTCTCTTTACCTTGCTGATTTTTTCAGTAAGTCGGTATGATAGTAGAAAAGTCAGCAATGGATATAAGTTTTGTAATTATTAATGAGTATTAATATAATATTGACGATGAAAATAGAACATTTGGCCATCTGGGCAGACGATATTGAACTGCTTAAAGAATTTTATACTAAGTATTTTGATTTGAAGTCGAATAATATGTACACGAATGAGAAGAAGCAGTTTCATTCATATTTTCTTCTGTTTGGAGATGGCGGAACGCGCATTGAATTGATGACAGCGCCCGGAAAGTTGGAACCGTCAAGTCGAGGGCAGATGAAAGGACTGGCTCACTTTGCCATATCCGTTGGAGGAAAAGCCAAGGTATTGACTTTGGTCGAACAGCTCCGTAATGACGGCTTCGCTATTCTTAGCGAACCTCGTACGACAGGTGACGGTTATTTCGAAGCGGCTATTGCCGATCCTGAAGGCAACTATGTGGAAATATCGGTATAATTAGCATCACTAATCCTATTAGAATAATGACAAATTGATTTATTGCAATCAAATCCGGACGGTTATGGCTTAAAGTTAAGTTTGACAACTTTAAAGTTATTTTGTAAGCCTGATATACACCAGCTGGGATGGATAGAGAAAAATAAGTTAGTATGGATAAGAATATAAAGAATGTTATTTTCGATTTTGGAGGCGTCTTGCTCGACTGGAATCCGCGATACCTTTATCGCAACTATTTTGAGAAGGAGGATGAAATGGAATATTTTCTCCGGAACATTTGTACCGACGAGTGGAATGTCAGGCAGGATGGTGGACGTTCGTTTGCTGAAGGTATTGCGGAGTTACAGCAGCTGTATCCGGAATACGACGAAGCCATACGTATTTATTTCGATCGATGGGGAGAGATGCTTAAGGGAGAAATTAAGAAAAATGTCGAATGGCTTAGACAATTAAAGTCGGAAGGCTACGGCATCTACGGCTTGACGAACTGGTCGGCAGAGACTATCCCGCAGGCTTATACCCGATTTGAATTCTTACAACTTTTTGATGGTATTGTGGTTTCGGGCGAAGAACATTTGTTAAAACCCGATGAGCGTATCTATCGTGTTTTGCTTGATCGCTATCATCTTATTCCGGAGGACTGTCTCTTTATTGATGATAACGAGAAAAATCTGGAAGGCGCAAGAAAAGTGGGCATTTCTACATTGAATGCTAATTTAATAGACTCTATTTAAGGTTTTCGTATTCTGATCAGTATAGCAATGAGGGTGTTACAATATGTACACCCTCATTGCTGTTTTATTATTTATCTGTTTGATCGAATTTATTTCATTCTACTTTTCGAATGATTCCATCTTTATCATTTGACAGCAATATCTGAAAAGTCTTTATGCCTTATTTTTTTATATTGGTCG
>JALNVG010000095.1 GCA_023227685.1 Bacteroidaceae bacterium | reverse complement strand
GTACATACTTAATCCTTCGGAGGTGTAGTTACCACTACTCAGCAAGCTACCCCATGATACATCGGTTGAATCATTAGAGAAATTCCCGTTGCTATAATATCCGTATTTCTGGGCTGATTCATAGCTACTGACCTCTGTTTGAGGAATAGTTCCGTTGGCTTCGTAATAATATTCGTCGCCCAGTTTGGCCAATCCGTGTCCTACTGCCTCATGATAGATCAAGGAAGCAAAGTCCATACCTTTTTCTTTTGTTTCACGGCTCATCGGGCAATAGGCGATGGAGTAATAGTAATAATTATAAGCTGTATTACCTAAGGTGTTATAATACATGTATGTTGTTCCCGCATATTTGTTAATATTCAGCACAACCACTATCAATGCATGTTGAATATTATTGACCGCCTTTCTGGCATATTCTATACATTTGATGTCATTTCCTTCTATATGTGTGCTTTCAGTATCTATGTTGGCATCAAAAGCTGTCTGGTTATTTCCGAAGGTGCTGCTGCTTGAAATTGCTGTTACATAGTAGACATCAAAATATTGGTATAATTTTGTTATCGGTGCTACGGAGAATAAATCATCACGTGCTTCCTCCATGGCGGCTTCATAATCGCCGTTTGCAACCTCGGAATTGGTGAACCCGTCGCCCAGCAGTATAATTGGAATTCCCAGATCGATAGTATGTGTATTGAGTTTGACAACGCTCCCTTCGGTGGTATTGATTAATGCTTTGATGGTAACCTTACAAGTTGCCGATAGGGGTGAATCGCCATTGGCAAGGGTTGCTGTGACGGTGGCGGTGCCCAAAGCTTTGCCTGTCAATATGCCTTCTTCGTTGACTGTTACGATTGTACTGTCGGATGTATTCCATGCGGCATCGGTATAAGATGCATCGGAAGGTGTAATAGTGGCGGTTAATGTCTTTTTGCTGTTCAAACGTATTATGGCAGTAGAATAATCCAGACTTATGCCAGTTGCTTTTCTTACAATGACTAATTGAGTGGTGGCTGTCAATATTACTTTCTTTTTATTGGTAGTGGTTGCAGTAATCGTAGCTTGGCCGGGGGTATGCGCCGTTACCAATCCCTGATCATCAACGGTTGCTTTATTAGAATTTGATGTAGTCCACACCACATCGGGCTCATCGGCTTCCGGTGGCGAGTAAGTGATTTTTAATTGTAATGTTGAATCAGTGAATAAGGAATCTGTGGTCTGCGAGAGGTTCAATGATCTTACGGCAGGAGTATCATTATTGGAACATCCGGATAGGCAAAGGCCGATCATGGTGGCATACCAACTAAGTTTTATAGATTTAAGTATTTGCATAATTTCATAAATCCTTATCAATTCTGTACTGAGGTATTTATTACAGCGACTTAATATCCCCTGTGTCTTGAAGGATAAACTACAAACTTTTAAGGCAGAAACAAAGATCTTCGATACAAAAGAAGTAAGTAATTGAACAAATATATGTAATTTTTTATTTACTGTATGATTTATTATGTGTTTTTTATAAATAAATTTGATTTTCATACACGAAGGCTGATTTATCAGTGAAGTATAGTTTTTTTCGTTATCTTTGCATTATAGGAATTTGCTTTAAAAGGATCTAAACAATTATCAAAATGGACAAGCTTAATATTCTTTGGATAACAGACAATAAGGATACTATTTTTAATATGTTGTCAATGTACGCCACCAATTCTATTAAAAAAAAATGGTACAGGCAAGTTAATGTTATTATCTGGGGAGCTTCAGTAAAATTGGCCGGTCGTGATGCACAAGTGCAAACCGAAATTATGGAAATGCTGCATGCCGGTGTAACCATTGAGGCTTGCAAAGATTGTTGTGATAATTTTGGAGTAACGGAAACGTTGACAAAACTTGGTGTGACAGTTCGTTATATGGGCGAACCGATGACCGATTATATAAAAGACAGGGAGTATCTTATCACGGTGTGAGTGAATATTACATTGCTGCTGTTGTACCGTTTTAATTTACTTTGAATTGTATAAGAGTTCCGCCCGGGGGAGGCGGACGTTTAATTTGAAATTTAACTGTAAGATGGATAGAATCGAAAAAGAAATTAGAGATCGGTATAAACAGAACATTGGAATATGTCTGTTGCTGTTCTTATCAGTCTTTTTTTTTAGCTGTAAAGCCCAAGGAGTAAGTAAAACATTCAGTATCAAAACCGGTGATCTGCTTTTTCAGGAGCATAAGCCGGACTCATCGATTTCGAGTGCCGTTGTTGCCGCTACGCGAAGCATCGATCAATATCATTTTTCTCATGTGGGTGTGGCCTTTAGAGATAAGGATAGCATTTATGTGTTTGAGGCTGTATCATCGGGAGTACGAGAAACCCCGTTGCATGAGTTTCTTGCCAAATCCGCCACGGAGAATCATGTCCCGGTGGTTGTGGTGGGTCGGGTGAAGAAAAAATATTCTGAGGCGATAGCTTATGCCATACCCCAAATTAAAACATTGATAGGAAAACCTTACGATAATGAATTCTTGCCCGACAATGATAAATATTATTGCAGTGAGTTGGTTTACGAAACTTTCAGGATTAACGGGAAACCGATTTTTAAAGCCTCTCCGATGTCTTTCAAAGATCTCCGTACGGGCAAAATCTCGCCGCTTTGGAAAGCTTTTTTTAAGAAAATAGGGAAGCCTATCCCCGAAGGGGTATTGGGAACGAATCCCGGGGATATGTCAAAATCTAAAGAGATCAATATACTTGGGCTTGTACCTGATAAATATCTTTATTAGATCGTGCCTTCGTTACTTATTTTAATAGATTTTTTGCTGCTGAGAATGCAGAAATGATTTTAAATCCCAAAAAAAGGAACCCCCTTGAATAGGGAATTCCTGAATAATTATCTTTTGAGCCGAGAGCCAGACTTGAACTGGCGACCTACGCGTTACGAATGCGTCGCTCTACCAACTGAGCTATATCGGCAACTTGCTTTCGGTTTGCAAAATTAGAGTTTTATTTTTAATACCAAAAATAAACAGCTGTTTTTTTTGATTCCTGTTGATTTTCTCTGCTATTTCTTTTAATTCTGCATTACTCATTTATCCTTTTTTGTTTGATTGTTTGCAATATTCATTCCTTTTTTGTTACTTTGTTTCATGTTTTCAAGTTAATGAAGTTAAAGATGGTTTTCACTAATAATAAACCTTTTTATGAAGCTGAATAAATCGATATTCTTTTTCATGATTCCAGTTCTCGTGCTTTTTGCCGCATGTAACGGGAAAAAAGAAAAAGCTACCACAGGAAATGATAGTATTGCGGTAATGCCGGATAGTACATTGGTTCATGGCAAACATTGCTTGCAGGAATCCAAAAGTGAAATCAATATCACGTTCAAAGATAAAACTTATCATTCTGTTGTTGCCCGAACACCGGATGAATCGTTGACGAACGTAAAGGATGAAGATGGCAAACCTTTTTTGGATAATAAGATTGATGTGCAGCTTACATGTGGTGATCGGACGGTCTTTCACAAAGTCTTTACGAAAAGCGATTTCTCATCAATGGTAGATTCCTCTTTTTATGCCAGGTCTATACTCGAGGCTCTTGTCTTTGAGAAAACAGTGCCGCAAGGATTTGTTTTTGTGGCAAGTATCGCTTATCCGCAAACAGATTCTTTTATTCCTTTTACAATCACAGTTGATGTGCATGGCAAAGTATCAATCGCCAAAAGGGATATGTTGGATGATGATGAGGTGGAGCAGTAATGAAAGCCTGTCGGTTTAAATTAAATCGACTACCGTAATGCCCGATCCGCCGAGTTGTGCATGCTCATCGGCAAAGTTGCTTACTCCCGAAACTGTTTGAAGATATTGACGAATTAAAGTCCTTAGTATTCCCGTACCTGTGCCGTGAAGTATGCGTACCCTGCCTATACCGATTTGTATGGCGTCGTCTATGAAATAGGTAACGGCTTGTATTGCTTCATCGCCCCGCATGCCTCGTACATCAATATCTTGTTTGAAATTCAGTTTCTTATTATAAATCATATCTTGTGTCTGCGAACTGACGAATGTAGCTTTTACATTTTCTTCTTTTTGAATGGGGATTGTGGTGCGCACAAGCTTGCTTAATTTCGTTGATGTCTTTATATTGCCGAAAGCTACCACCACATTTTCACCATTCAGCTCTAAAATCGTGCCTACTGAGGTTTGTCCCTTTATTTTCACATGTTCACCCACAGTGAGCGGCTTTTGCTTTTGTACGGAGATCAGTGATATATGTGGTGATGTAGTAGATTTGTTATTTATTCTCTCTTCTTGCCTTTCTTTAAGTCTCTTCATCTTCCGGGCAATTTTCTCATCAATATCTTTAGCGATTTGTTCGCTGTCCAGTGAATGTTGAAAATCAGTCAGCTCTTTCCTTATCTGCTGAGTCTTTCCCTTTTCGGCCTGAACTTCTTTAATGGTACGTATCGTATTTTCTATCTTTGCATTGGCTTCTTTCAGAATATGATCGGCTTCCTCTTTGGCTTGTCGTAATATTTCTTTTCGTGATTTTTGCAAATCCTCCATTTCGGCCTGATAATTTGCTATTGTTTCTTCTATCCGTTTTTCGTGCTGGCGGATATTTTGTCGTTTGTTCTCCCAATAACGCTTGTCGCGTACGATATCTTGAAGATATTTGTCGGCATTGATATAGTCGCTGCCTACCAATGCCGAGGCGTCGGCGATCACTTCATTGGGCAATCCGATCTTTCGGGCAATCTCAACGGCGAACGAACTACCGGGATTACCGATTTCCAATAGAAAGAGTGGTTGCATCTGGTTTCGGTCGTAGAGCATAGCACCGTTGACAATGCCTTCATGGTCTTCAGCATAATGTTTCAGGTTCTGGTAGTGTGTGGTTATTACGCCGAATGTTCGCTTTTCGTTGAAACGTTTGAGCACGGCTTCGGCTATGGCACCGCCAATTTGAGGTTCTGTGCCGCCTCCGAATTCATCAATCAGGATGAGACTCTTCTCGTCACAACCCTTCATCATCTCTTTCATGTTGGTGAGGTGTGAAGAGTAGGTGCTCAGGTCGTTTTCTATGGATTGTTCATCGCCGATATCAATAAAAAGATTATTGAATATTCCTGCGTGACTGTTTTCACGCATGGGTACCAACATGCCGCACTGTAGCATATATTGCAATAGTCCCACTGTTTTTAGGCAGATGGATTTTCCTCCGGCGTTGGGGCCTGATATGATTAGTATGCGCTGTTTGCTGTTCAGCATGATATCAAGGGGAATTGCCTTTTTGCCGTGTTTGTTCAGAGAAAAACGAAGTAACGGATGAACAGCCATCACCCAGTCAATATATGATTCCTTTTCCATGGTCGGTTTTAGACTATCAGTCTGTATGGCAAACCGGCTCTTGGCTCTGATATAGTCGATATCCGCCAGAAATTCGTAGGATTGCAGGATGTCGGGGATAGACGGACGTATTATATTAGAGAACTCCGTGAGGATACGGATTATTTCTTTTCGTTCTTCATTCTCCAGTTCACGAATGCGGTTGTTGGCTTCAACAACTTCCGATGGTTCGATAAAAACCGTTTTACCACTTGATGATTCATCGTGAACGATACCTTTAATCTTCCTTTTCAGTCCGGGAGCAACGGGAATTACCAGTCTGCCGTCACGCATGGCCGGTGCGGCATCTTTATCTACATAGCCTTCCGATTGCGCATTTCTCAGAATGGAATTTAGAGTTCTTGAGATACTGTTCATTGTTCCGGCCAAATCTTTGCGTATATGCGCCAATTCGGTCGACGCATTATCTTTGATTGCTCCGTAGGCATTGATGATGCCGTCAATCTTTATGATGAGATTAGGGAATATGCTGATATCCCCGGCCAGCTTTTTGAGGTTGGGGTAGGGGCTTTTTTCGTCTTCATCCGTTCGTTGTAAAAATTTTACGATGTTTTGAATGGTCTCCAAAGAACGGCGCAAGTCGAACAACTCTTCTTCATTGAGGTACATACCTTCGATGCGGATTCTATTTAGTGCCGGACGTACGTCAAAGAAATACTGATCGGGAAATCCGTCTTCTTCCTGAATGATGCGCACAAATTCGGTCACCTGATTCAACAGCTCTTCTACTGTTTGAAAGTTTGAAGAGAAGGCTATTTGGTTCACACGCTCTTTTCCTAAGGGACTGAGGCATTTGTCTTTCAGCAGTTCTCTTATCTGATCGAATCCTATCTTTTGCTCGAAATTATTGGGGTAAATCATGTGTCTATCTTTGATTGTCGGCTACAAAAATACATCTTTTTTGTGGAAAAACGTTATTTTTTTCTTTTTGATGAAGAATACAGTCAAGGACAGACTTATCGTATTATCTTCAGTTAAAAATAGAAAAGCGATAAGGTAACTTCTACTTTTCAGGTGCAATCTTTTCATTTTTTTATATTTTTAAAATATTATTATAGACCGTTATCTTTTTTGAAAATAACGTGCCATGCGAATTTTTTTCTTTTTAATTTATTGTGTACCAATAAAATATAAATATTGACCTTTTTTTTTATGATTTACATTTATGTAGTATTTGTTATCATAACTTTTAATAAATGTAGAGTTTGAGTTGGTGTTGTTCATTTCTTTTAAATCTCTATTGTTTGCAGATGAAAGAATGTAATCTCTCTTTTTTTATGAAAAAAAAGGAAAATTATTTGTGAAATTAAAAATGATTCGTACCTTTGCATCGCTTTCCAAAAGAAATCAATTGAAAACGACTTGTTAGAGGTTGATTGATGCGAAAGCAAAGTGATTATTTTATTTTGGAGAGATGGCAGAGTGGTCGATTGCGGCGGTCTTGAAAACCGTTGAACCGCAAGGTTCCTGGGGTTCGAATCCCTATCTCTCCGCTGAAAGGTCTGGACAAAAACAGGCAATAAACAGACAAAAACCTATAAGTCAATGACTTGTAGGTTTTTTTGTGTCCGTATTGTCAGACTCAAAGGATACAAAAAAGCCCCCAAAGGACACAAATTTGTGCCTAAATCGTTACCAATTCCGTTCCGGACAAAAAACAAAGTTTTTCATTGTATCAAATAATTTTGTGCAAAGTTTATTGGCAATATATTTTCTACCAAACAAAAGATTACGTATATTTGTAACATGTTAAATACTCTATTAAAATTGGATTTGGTGTCGTAAACAATTTGTATTTCCTGTACAAATTGTCCTTTCGTTTATTCTCGGGTAACCCTATTCGAGGATAGCTTCTATTTATATCATATCAATTAAGCTTTTTAAATTTGCGTACAATGATGAAAGCATTGTTATGCTTTTACGTGTATGCTATATATACGTTAAGATAATGAATAACGAAAATAAAACAATTCACGAATTCGATTTTAGTTTAATATGTGAGTACTTCTTAAATGCAGAGCGTCAAGGGCCCGGTAGTCCCGAAGTTACACTGAAAGCTTTGAGTTTTATAGATAATCTTACCGATAGATCCCTTATTGCAGATATGGGTTGTGGGACAGGTGGTCAGACCATGGTTTTGGCTCAACATGCACCGGGACGTATTACAGGTCTTGACCTTTTTCCAGGATTTATCGACCAATTCAATTGTAATGCCATGAAACTAAATCTTCAAGATAGAGTACGTGGGATTATCGGCTCAATGGACGACCTTCCATTTCAAAAAGAGGAATTAGACCTGATTTGGTCAGAAGGTGCTATTTATAACATTGGCTTTGAGCGAGGAATAAACCTGTGGCATGTGTATCTAAAGACTGGTGGTTATCTTGTAGTTTCTGAAAGTTCCTGGTTTACTGATGAACGTCCTGAAGAAATTAATGACTTCTGGATGGGCATTTATCCGGAAATGGATACGATTCCAAACAAAGTAGCCCAAATACAGAAAGCAGGATATATTCCGGTTGCTTGCTTTATTTTGCCGGAAAATTGCTGGACGGAACATTTCTATGAACCTTTAGTAGCAGTGCAGGAGAAATTTCTCGAAAAATACAAAGGGAACAAAACTGCCGAAGAATATATAGCTTGGGAACGCTATGAAGCCGAACTATACTATAAGTATAAAGAGTTCTATGGTTATGTATTTTATATTGCAAAAAAAATAGCACAATGATTCATTTAAATATTTATGGTTGGAACGAAAGATTGAACCAACTAAAACAAGAATCGACATATAAAACATTGTCTCACGGACGGATTGCTATTGTACATCGCACTTGTTATGAAGTTATTTCCGAAAACGGACTGTTTCTATGTGAGTTAACAGGAAATATGATGTATAGAAAATCAGATTTTGAACTACCCTGTACGGGCGATTGGGTGATTTTTCAACCATTTGACGACAGCAAAGGGATTATCGTTGATATATTGCCTCGTGAACGGACATTATACCGTAAGAAAAGCGGAACGGTTGCCGACAAACAAGCCATTGCTTCGTATGTTGATAAAGCGTTTATTGTACAAAGCCTTGATGATAACTTCAATATTCGCAGGATAGAACGTTTCATGGTTCAGATATTGGAAGAAAATATCAACCCCGTATTGATACTCAACAAAGCCGATTTAGTTTTTGATAAACAGGAAACAGATGAAGCAATCAAACACATTGCCCATCGAATTCCGGTGTTTTTCACAAGTATTCATCAACCCCAAACTATT
>JALNVG010000094.1 GCA_023227685.1 Bacteroidaceae bacterium | reverse complement strand
CTTAAGTTCAAGGCTATCGAATATCACTTGTTCCACAATCATGATGACAATATTGCTAAGGAGATGCAGATCAATTTCGACCTATACCAAAAGAACAACGCAAATGGTACAATTCGGGTAAAGAAGGGAATAAATCAATACATGTAATTAAAAAATATGAGTCTACCGTTTTTAGTCATAACAAGATAAACAGTCAACCCATATTCGCGATAGTAAATCTTTGGGCAATGACTTTTAGGGATAGAACACAAAAGAGTCAATATTTTCGGCTATTTGTCAAAAACCAAATTAACGAAAAACAATTTGCATCGCAAACCTGGTAGTTTTGCGATGCAATAACACTACTTTTGCATCGCAAAAGTGATCTGTTTGCGATGCAAATCCAATTCATATATCCTGTTTTTTTACGTTGATTTCGGTTTAACTTTTTTTCTTTCATCCGCCTAAAATCCTTGTCATATTAAAAAAACAATACTGAAAAGCTTTTCTCTTTTTGTCTTTCCATCCTCTTTTAATTTACGTGATAAAAATGATATATAAATCAGACTCATAGAATCAATATAATACGCTTACTTCTCACGTAATCTCATCCTAGGATTAAGAGGTTAATAAATAAATTAGACAACCAATATAAGGATTATAAATCAATTTAGTCAACCAAATATGTGATAAAATGCCACTCTCGCTACTAGAAGTTTTTTGATTTTATCCCACGCAAGCCACGCAAGGCGTATAACGCACTACTAAACAAGTATTTAAGTGCGTGGGATGGCTTTTTTCATCCCACGCAAAGCCACGCAAGCCACGCGCATCATACGCAACCCAACTAATAATAAGATAAAATCTTGCTGACAAAAATTACTTGCTTTGCAATTCTAATAACAACAAAAGTTATGTACATAAGAAGCAAAGATATCCAATAATCCCCCTTTCTTATACACATAACTCTTGTTGTTATCTGTAATAAATATTTTTATTTCATGATCTGATTTACAATCTTTATTAAATCATAAGATATTGTTTATCAATAATTTAAATGCAATACGGATAAATAGATTATTCATATTTCTTTACTTTACAAAGCTCAGTATGCCACAATTACATACCAAAAGCTAATTGGTCAATTGCCTGATAAATAATGCTTACGAATCCTAAGCCTACAATACCAACCAAACAAATAGCAAAACTGGTCTTAGCATAAACATCACTCTTAAAAGTCGCAATCGGTGCATCATTTTGATTGATATACATCGCTTTAACGATAAGTAAATAGTAATACAGAGAGATGATCGTATTGATTAATGCTATAAACACGAGCAAGTGGAAACCACTATGGAAAGCCGCCATAAAAATATAGAATTTCGAGAAGAAACCTGCAAATGGTGGGATTCCCGCTAATGAAAACAACGCCAGAGTCATCAGAAATGACAACTTCGGATTAGTCTGATACAGACCATTGTAATCATCAATTTCGACCTTACCACTACGTTGCTCAATGTTTGAAATCACCGCAAAAGCACCCAGATTGGCAACCAAATAAACAAGTATATAATAAACCAGTGCAGACATTCCCTGCGCACTGCCACTTATTACTCCCAACATGATATAACCGGCCTGCGAAATAGCCGAAAAAGCCATGAATCGCTTCAAATTCTGTTGGCGAATGGCAAACAGATTGGCAATGGTTATAGAAATGGTGATAATCCAAAACAAGACCTCTTGCCATTGTGCCACCATCGGGGCAAAGACCTTAATAAGTATAGTCATCAATACAAAAGCCGCAGAGCCTTTTGATATGACACTCAGATAGGACGTAACGACCACCGGCGCACCTTCATACACATCAGCTGTCCACAAATGGAAAGGTACCAATGAGATCTTGAAACCCATACCGGAAAAGAAAAAGACAAATGCCATAATTTGCAACATGTCACCATCAAGTTTGGCGGGCATATCACTGAAATAGAGCGTACCTATCGTGCCATAAAGCATTGAAATACCAAAAAGCAATAACGCACTTGAAAACAAGGCCGTCAAAATATACTTGGCCCCTGCCTCGGCAGAATGATGACGGTACTTGTCGAAAGCTGCCAACGCAGCCATCGGCACTGAAGCCAATTCGAGTCCGATGAAGAACATCAGGAAGTGTCCGGCAGAAATCATAAAATACATGCCAAGCAATGTAGACAAAGTCAATATATAAAACTCTCCTCGCTTAAAATACGTATCTTCCCGATTCAACCACTCGTGGGCCATCAGAAAAACAATAATCGTACCGATGTTGAGCACTGTCTTGATGATCGTCTGCATCGGAACATACTGATACATACCACCGAAAGCCTCAACGGGAGCACTGGGCACTATATTAATCAATGTTTGAATCGTCAATAAAACAACAGGCAGTAATGTACCCATACCACGAGGATACTTTTTACATGAAGATTTTTCTTCGGGGGCTATAAACAAGTCGACGACGAACAAAATGAGAATCACCGTTATGAGTGAAATCTCTTCTTTCATATTTAAAAATTGTGAATAATCCATCTCTCTTTAAGGTATTAATTGTGAAACAATAGGCCCTACACTATTACTAATCATGTGACTTATCCATGACGGAGCAAGTCCCAGACCGGCCATACAGCAAATAAGCGTTATCACGGCAAGGCGTTCCTCCCAAGTAGCATCGCTAAGTTTGAGATGCGCCTTGTTGGTACACGTACCATATAGGATTTTCCCGATCAACCGCAGGATATAAACAGCGGTAATAACAATGGAAGAACAAGCTATAATAGTCAACACACGATGGAAAGCATCGAAGTGTTGAAATGAACCGACGAAAATAGTCATTTCGGCAACAAATCCGCTAAAACCCGGCAAACCTAAATTGGCCAAACCGGCAAGAACAAAGCCTACACTAAGAAACGGCATTATTCGCATCAGCCCACGCATCTCATTAATGTTACGCGTATGTGTGCGGCCATAGATCATTCCTATCAAGGCAAAAAACAAAGCCGTAGTCAAACCATGCGAAAGCATTTGCAACACTGCACCGGTAGCCGCTGCACGATTCATCATCAACAGGGCAAAAAGCACCAAACCGCAATGGCTCACCGAAGAATAAGCATTGATATACTTCAAATCAGTTTGAACACAAGCACTAAAGGCACCGTAAACGACAGAAATACCCGTTAAGATTAAAAATATCCATCCCATTTGGTTGGCTGCCTCAGGCATAAGATACATCGCTACACGAAAACATCCGTAGCCACCCAGTTTCATTAATACGCCGGCATGCAACATTGATACTGCCGTAGGGGCCGAGGCATGACCATCGGGACTCCATGTATGGAAAGGAAATAAAGCACCAAGCACACCGAAACCCAAAAAGGTAATAGGGAACCATATACACTGCTGCGCAAGTGGTATATTATGCAGCTTTGCTATTTCGAGAATATTCATTGTCGTTCCGCCGGAACCATAAAAGATGCCGAGTATGCCAATCAACAAGAGCGCCGACCCTCCCATTAACATAAGAGTTAACTTCATGGCTGCATACTCTTTCGGACCTGATCCCCAAACACCGATCAACAAGTACATCGGGATAAGAGCAACTTCATAGAACATGAACATCGTGAACAAATCAATTGAGATAAAGAATCCGAAAACACCCATGGCAAGCAACGTAAACCAGAGGAAATATTCCTTAGTAAGTGGTTTTAACCTCCACGAAACAAATGTTCCGGTAAATACTATAATAGAAGATAACAGCAGCATTGCCACTGAAATACCATCTACACCTACCGAATAAGCAATATGCAGCGAAGGATACCACATCATTTCGGCACGAAACAACATTTCAGCCGCAGCACCGGCATGTCGTGCACTCAGATAAGCAATAACCAACCCGATACTCAGCATGAGAAGCGCAGAACTTCCGACGACCATCACACCACGAACTGTTTTTAATCCTTTGGCCAGCCATAATCCGACCAGCATAAGTAAAGGAATAAATATATATAATGATAAAAAATTCATATGGTTCTATGCTTTATAAAATTAATAAAAGAATCAGAGCTAACGCACCCAACAAAAATACAAATGCATACTGCTGAACCCGCCCGCTTTGCAAACTACGGATGGAATCACTGGTTGCATACGCACTCCAAGCAGAAAAGTTAAGCAAACCATCTATGATATGCCGATCTATCCAAGCTATTGGTGTAGAAATACATCCGAAAATAATGCGGTGCGTAATAAACTGATAGACTTCATCAACATAAAAACGATGATATGCTGCCGTGTACAACTCCTTGAACTTACGTGCGAGAGAGTCGGCAACCGGCTGTGTTGGCCTCATATACATAAAGATAGCCAAAGCTATAGACACTACACCGATAATGATACTGGTAAGTGCCGTTGATAATTCAATATCAATGTGATAGGCTTGTCCGTTGGAACTGATAAACTGACCGAACGGAATAAATCCGGCTACACAAGTGATACCGGCTAAAATCACCAAAGGTATGGTCATCGTCAACGGATTCTCGTGCGGATGAAGTTTTTCATGAAGCTCTTTGTTCTCTGTTCCCCAAAAAATACCGAAATAAATACGGAACATATAGAATGCAGTCATACCCGCAATGATAGCCATCACCCAACCCATTATCGGACTGAAATTGAAACTGGCGGTCAGTATCTCATCCTTTGAAAAGAATCCCGAGAAAGGCGGAATGCCCGAAATAGCCAGACAAGCAATCAAAAATGCGATATGCGTAACCGGCATATATTTTCTCAAACCACCCATAGCCGACATCTCGTTAGAGTGAACTTGTTCGATAATACAACCGGCACATAAGAAAAGCAACGACTTGAACATGGCATGAGTGAATAGATGAAACATTGAAGCCATATAACCCAAGCCACCCAGATTCGGATCAAGAGAGGTACAAACTCCAAGAGCAACCATCATGAAACCTATCTGAGAAATAGTAGAGAATGCCAGCACTCGCTTGATATCACTCTGCACACAAGCAATACTTGCAGCAAAAAAAGCGGTGAATGCTCCCACATATGCAACAATATGCAACACTCCGGGTGCATAGACTATAAAAAGTGGAAACATCCGCGCCACCAGATATACACCGGCCACAACCATTGTTGCCGCATGAATCAAGGCACTGACAGGCGTCGGACCTTCCATTGCATCGGGCAACCATATATGCAAAGGAAACATCGCACTCTTGCCGGCACCGCCGATAAACATCAGTCCCAAAGCCAACGGCATCATTGCAGCTCCTCCGGCCATCAGCATAGAGCTATCCGGATGAAAGCTGAATGTTCCGCCATAATAGCTATAAACCAGAATACCGATAAGAAAACCTAAATCGGCAAATCTTGTTACGATAAAAGCTTTTTTAGAAGCGGCAATGGCAGCCGGACGGGTATAGAAGAATCCGATGAGCAAATAGGATGAAACACCTACCAACTCCCAGTATACGTACATCTGAAAGATATTGGTTGCCAAAACCAAACCAAGCATCGACATGGAAAAGAGTGACAAGAAAGAATAGTAACGCTGAAATCCGCGTTCACCCTTCATATAGCCAAAAGAATAGATATGTACCATCAGTGACACGGTAGAGATAACGATAAGCATCATCACCGAAATCGGGTCAAGCAGCACCCCCATATCTATTGAAAGCGTTGAAGTGAATGGCAGCCATTCAAAATTAACAGGTATCAGCGTAGCAAAAGTTCCATCTGCCAGGCGCGGTGCCGTAAAATAAAGAAACGCTGTGAGGTATGACATGGCCGCCACTGCTCCCAGTGTCAGCGTACCGACAAGGCCGGCTGCACGATGCGACATCCATTTTCCCGCCAGTCCCAAAAAGAGAAAAGACAAGAAAGGTAGAATAAGTATGAATATTGTATATTCCATATTAATTATTATTTTTTTACAATTACCACTTCATATCCTCAATATCCTTGGTTTGGATACTGCGGACGTTACGGTAGATATTAATCATGATCGCAATGGCAATAGCCGTTTCCGCTGCCGAAATGGCAATGGAAAAGAGCGAGAAGAAATAACCTTCCTTCATCGCCGGAAACAAAAAACGATTAAACACTGCAAAATTGATATCCGTCGCATTTAACATCAATTCCACTGAAATCAACATCGCCAGCATATTGTGGCGAGTGAAGAATCCGTAGATTCCTGCAAACATCATAATGGTCGAAACCACCAAATAACATTCTATATTTATCATCATCTTATCTTTTACGTGCAATTAACAATGCGCCTACGATACATGCCAGTAAGAAGATACTGACAGCCTCGAAAGGCAAAATGTATTCATACTTTCCACTTCCGATCATCATACGACCGATATTATTAATACCCGTTTCCACAGGGATTTCATTACCGGTTGCCGGAACAAAATGATGTGTCATCGTGATAAAAAGTACCAGAGCAGCACCGGCTACCGAAGTTACCAGTCCGGCAAAAAGGCGACTGCGTCTAGCTTTTTGTGCCTTATCTCCGGCCCCGCTGGTGAGCAGAATGGAGAACACGTAGAGCACAACCACTCCGCCGGCATAGACCATGATCTGTACCGAACCGAGGAAAGTATACCCCAATAAAAAATAGAGACCGGCCGTACCCAACAGTACGAACAGCAGATAAGTAGCCGAACGGACTATACGTCCGGTAGTTACTGTCAGCACCGACATGACTATGATAAACATAGCCAGAACGCCGAATACTATTGTTTCAAAAGTTGCTCCCATATCTTATGATTCTTTTTTCTTTTCAACTACTTTACTACCTTCATGATTAAGTTTCATCACCAACTTTGAACGGTCGAAAACGGCATGTTCAAAATTAGTATCAAACTTGATGGCATCGTGCGGACAAGCATTAACGCAAAGTTGGCAAAAGATGCACGAACCCAAATCATATTCATACCGATCAAGAATTCTCTTCTTACCATCATCCGTATCAATAGTTTTGCTGATAATATGAATCGTACCATTCGGACAGGCCATCTGGCAAAGGCTACAAGCCACGCAATGATGCTCATTATTTTCATTATGCGGCATCGTAAGCGTTCCACGGTAACGATCAAACATCTTCAGTTCTTTCCTGTTCTCCGGATATTGCTCGGTAGTTTTTTTCCTGAAGAACACCTTAATAGAGGTTTCCATACCTACTAACAACGTATAGATGCCATGCACCAATCCGTAAAAGTAAGATGATTTATTATTATCTTGTTTATTCATATACTTATATCATTAAAAGTGAAATCCCGTAACAACGATTAAAACCATCAAAACCAGATTGACTAACGATATGGGAAGCAGATATTTCCACTCGAGCGTCAATATTTGGTCGATACGTAAACGGGGGAAAGTCCACTTTATCCACATCAATAGAAAGACAACGAAAAAAGCCTTTCCAAAGAACCAAATGAAACCGGGAATATAATCCATCACAGCATTAAATCCATCCAGGCCTACGATATGTAAAGGCATCCATCCTCCGAGAAAAACAGTAGCTGCAACACTCGACACAATAAATAAATTCAGATATTCAGCTAAATAAAAAAAGCCGAAATTCATACCAGAATATTCGGTATGATAACCGGCAGTCAACTCGCTTTCTGCCTCGGGAAGATCGAACGGGCCACGATTACATTCTGCATTTCCGGCTATCAGATAAATAATAAAAGCTATCAGCGCAGGAATATGCCCCTTGAACAAAAACCATCCGTCGGCCTGCTCCTCTACGATTTGAGAAAACTGCATTGTGCCCATCAGCACAACCATCGTGAGCATACTCAATCCTACGGAAAGCTCATAACTGATAATCTGCGCACCACTACGCATAGCACCGATAAGTGAGAACTTGTTATTTGATCCCCAGCCGGCCAGTAAAATACCGATAACACCGATACCCGAAACAGCCAACAGGAAGAATATGCCCACATTGAAATCAAGAATCTCGGCTCCCTTATTAAAAGGCAGACAAGCAAAAGTGAGGAACGAGGCAAGAATCACCATATATGGAGCCAACTTATAAAGAAATTTATCAACTTGATTCGGAGTAATAATTTCTTTGGTCAGCATTTTAAATACATCGGCTACAACCTGTATACACCCCCACTTACCTACTCTATTCGGACCTAAACGGCATTGGAAAAAAGCGCAAATCTTGCGCTCTCCATAAATAAGAATAATGGCCAGAGTGGCATACATCAAAATGATGCACACGCCCACAATCACACATTCCAAGACTACAGCCCACACTTCCGGCATAACGGAAAGGAGTGATTGATGTAACCAATTTGTTATAATACTAAAATCGAACATAATTTACTTGAATGTTTAATATTAACGGTCAATATCTGGAACCACATAATCAATCGAACCATTGATAGCTATCAGATCGGCAATCTTTGTATCCCGACAAATTGTATCTATGGCAGCAACAAGAGGTAATCCCGTCGACCGATAATGAAGTCGGTAGGGCGTCTTGTCACCATGACTTTCGAGAAACACGCCGAATTCTCCACGACTACTCTCTACGAAAGCACTGTAAGTACCTTCGGGCACACGAATGATCGGTTTCATCTTTGTCTGATAAGGACCTTCGGGAATGTTATCAATTAGTTGTTCTATAATTTTCATACTCTCCATTATTTCATCCATACGCACCATGTAGCGGGCAAAGGAATCACCTTCTTTATAAACAATTTCCTTAAAATCCACCTT
>JALNVG010000093.1 GCA_023227685.1 Bacteroidaceae bacterium | reverse complement strand
TTCAGTCACCCGTTTAATCTGATCAATAGATGTTTCATCATAATTTTTATGAAAGGTCTCATAGGCAAGAGCCAAAAGATAAGCCTCTCCGGCTTGTGACTCAATACGAAGATCATAATCTCCAGCATCATGCCATCCGCCGATATTTAATCCTGGCACTAAATCACCGGATTTGTATTTGGTAAGCGTTGATGGACCTTGCGAATATCCATCGATGTGATTAAAATTGACCGGTGCCATACGAGCATCATCCATATGACACAAACCATGCCATACCCTATATTTTTCATTTACTCGCATGTGACACATCTGTACTGGAAGAAAATATTCCAATTCCGTTTGCCAAATTCCACGATCATAAATATCAGAAGATATTTTAAAAACAGACGAATATGAATCGCCATAACGAACTTGATAAAGTCCTTCTTTAGTAACCGATGAGAAATCGAATTTTAAATAATGATAGCGATTAAATTTACCATAAGTCATAACTGGAGACTTATATACCAATACATCACCCTGACTTGTAATTTGATATAAAGCAGGTTGCAGAAAGTTCTTGTCACGAGAATCAAGCTCAATCACCGCAACTTTGGGCTGATGTGGGTGATAACCAACTTGTGAAGTTTGAACTACAGGTTTATATCTCCAACTATTCACTACATTTGGTGTAATAATCCAATCGATTGCATGTTTAGATACACCTACCGGAATTTCGGTACGTAAAACAAACCATCCGTTAGGATGATTCAAGCGCCCGTCATAAAGTATTAAGTTCCCTTGTCCAGATTCTATAGTAACTTTGCTATAAGGATCATCCGGATTCAATGTAAATCTCTTTCCTTTTGAAAAAGGAGCCTCTATAATATTATCAGCCCGCATGGGATTATACCCTTCCGCCAAAAGATACTTTTCATCAGCTTTGCCTTGTGGGTTAAAATTTCCTATAAAGTTGGTAACACTAATCTTTTTGACCGTAGGACCAATGGCTTGTTGCGGGAAAATGCCGGATTGATTATCCATGATCCAGGTCTTGCCTAATAAATCTCCGGGATACAATTCGAGGTTAAAGCCTATTTTCCCTTTATATTTTTCAGGTACGGGTTTATCCAAATCAACAGTCAAGTGTAAATGAGAACCTTCACCTACTACTTTTATCTGATAGGAAAAAACAAAATCAGGATAAATGAATGGATTAAAGCCAGCTTTATGTTTAAGAGAATCGGGATAACTCAAAGTGACTTGGATCATATTGTCTTTTTGGCTGACTAAACGCTTACGAAGCTTTGGGAGCGGTTGCCACTGCCCCGGCGTTGCTTCAAAGCGGATATCTCCATTGGCTGCTATCCGATGACTGTTCATAACAAGAGTCAAACCTCCTTGATGACCTTCCGGATATACATCGTTAAAGACCATCACATTAACTCCCTCATTTTCAAAATAATTTTCGGTATTCAACTTAAAGTCTTGCGATAAAACAACAGAAGAAATAAGCATACATACGCAAAAAGTCCATATTTTTTTTTTCATTTTAGTCTGTTTTTTTTTAAAACAGAGATGCAGAGATTGATTTTTCGAATGTCCAAATCCACCTCTACATCTCATTTAAAGAATCCTATTAAAAATCAATATCAATAACCCGGATTCTGATCACTAGCTGATATTCCATCATTTCTTAAAATCTCATCATAAGGAATAGGATATAAGAATTTATTATCGTCTACAGTAAAGGTACGATATGTATGCCAATCATCATATGCAGCATCCGTACCTGGAGCAGTACCTGCATTTGCAGGATATTCCTTATCTATAAATTCATGAAGCATACCTGATCGTTTCATATCATAAAACAAATTGAACTCCGCATTATTTTCATGACGGCGTTCCCAATTACATGCAAAGACACCAACATTGACTGACGTATAACCTTTATCAGCATACAATTTAGTATAATAACTTTTCGCATCAGGAACAGTAACATCAACAGTATTCATCGGTATTGGATAATCCGCATAGGTAGCTGCATAATTATTTTCAGCTTCCAGATTACCCCAGGCACGATTACGAACTTGATTGATCGCATCCCATCCAGCAGATTCATCCGTACTTGTTTGAAAACAACATTCCGCATAATCCAACAAAATATTGGCATATCTTAAATAATGTTCTGTAAACGGAGCATTAATCGTTGATGAATAATCGCAAGCGGTTCTCCAATACTTTACACTCGAAATATTAGGCATATATTCAGAACCTGTCTTTACTTGATTATGGTCGGCATGTACACCAAGCGTTTCTTTTGTCCAAGGATTTGTTTCGCCAAGAGCAACCATAGAAGCCTTACGCCGTTTGTCACCTTGTTCAAAAGATTTGTAACATTCCCAAGAAATGAACAAAGAACCCCATCCGCTATATTCCATTGATGCTGTATTGTAACATGCCCACTGATAGTTATCTTCCGAAGGTGACCAACCACCAACACTTGAACGATTAGTACTATTATCAGTATACATTACAACACACCATATATCCTCTTTCGTCCATGCCTTGTCTATATCATACAACTGACTATAACAAGGTAACAAACTATACGTACCACTTTTTATAATTTGTTCTAATAATGTTTTTGCAGTAGCATATTCACCCAAATACATCTCAGCCTCAGCCTCATAACCAAGGCAAAAGCCTTTTGTCATACGACCATATTCATCTTTACGAGGTGTCCACGTAAGAATGTTTGCTGCATAGCTCAAATCTTCAAGAATTGAATTCCATGAATCTTCTTCTGTTGCCGGTCGAGCTTTCGATGGTGTATTGGCATACGTCTCACCGGTCTCAAGCATCGGCACACGACCGAAGTTTTTTACCAAATTGAAATAATTCCAGGCACGAATAGCACGAGCTTCCGCTTCTAGTTGCTTCTTACCGGCAGGTCCATTTGTAAATAAAGTAGAATCCATCTTTTCCAAACCTGCCAAAAAAGTATTGCATCGAGAAATAGCTCTATAATGACCCTGCCAAGTGGACAAAAATTCAGAACTGGAAGCTGTCCATTGTTCCGTACAATAAGCCGCATCCCAACCGGAGGCTTGAGTATCCAAAGTTGGATGATTAGCTAACATAAATTGAGGCTTGAATCCCCACATACTGGCATCATCATCATCGGTATTTGATTTCGTAGGATAAAATGTATCATAAATACCAATTAAACCGGATTCGGCATTTGTTTCGCTTAAAAACATATAGTTTTCGGGCAAAATATTGTAATGATCAACATCAAGATAATTGTCATTATTACAGGCAACTAAACTAAAAGAAGCCACGCCAACCAAACCCATACAAATATAATTATAAATTTTTTTCATAATCATTCAAATTTATTGTCATTAATTAAAATTGAATCTGAATTCCAGCAGTAAATGTTCTCGGATAAGGATAACGACCACCATCAAAACCAGTCTCCAATACCGAAGTATTGCCAACCTCAGGGTCACCGTATTTGTTATAACTTGAGAATGTACATAAATTTTCTACTGAAACATAAATGCGGGCATGATCCATTTTCACTTTTTTAATCAGATTTTCAGGAAGTGTATATCCTACTTGGATATTAGCAATCTTCAAGAAATCACCATTCTTAACCCATGCACTTGATTGCTGGCGATTATAATTTTCATCCTTGATAGTAAGACGAGAATATTTACCACCTGTATTACTTGAAGACCAGGCATTATCAAGATAATCAGTTAACGTATTCTGAATACCTCCGGATGTCTTATAAAGTTGACTCAATTTCATAGCAGCATAAGAATAAATCTTCATCCCGGATACACCATACATATAAACCATAGCATCAAAATTTTTGTAACTGGCATTTAATGTCAATCCATAATTCAAACTGGGAAAGCCATCTCCAAGTACGGCTTGATCAGCTGAAGTAATATGACCATCACCATCAATATCCTTATATCTATAATCTCCGGGTTGTGCACTGCCACCAAAAGTTTGATATTCGGTAACATCATTATTTGTAGCTGTCGCAGCAGCAGTATTAGCTGCATCTATCTCACTTTGACTCTGCCAGATTCCACTAACAACATAACCATAATAAGCACCTACAGGATGACCGTTCATCGTAACAGAGTGGGTGTTCCACTGATCCCCATCGTCGGTATCCGTATCCCCATTAGCATCAAGACGAGTATAAATAGGATCTCCTACACTTATAGCTTTATTTTTTAATGTAGAACCGGTAAGTGTAGCTGCTAATTTCCAATCGTCGAAACTCTTGTTATAATTCAAGCTAAGCTCAAAACCGCTATTGCGAACGTGTCCGGCATTGGTATAAACAGAACTGTGACCTGTAGAGGGGCGCATCGTACGGTATAACAACAAATCTTTTGAATTACGAACAAAATAATCCATAGTTAAATTCAAGCTGTTGTTGAAAAATCCCATATCCAAACCTATATTGGTTTGCTCATTAGATTCCCATTTTAGATTAGTATCAATTTCTTGTAATGAAGCAACACCCGTGAGTAATGTATTATCTGATTCTGCAGAAGTTCCTCCTAGAGAACCCATATAATATGCAATACGATTGGATGAAAGCTGAGCAACAGACAAATCAGTTGCAGAACCCGCATTACCAGTAATACCCCAACCTAAACGAAGTTTCAAATTACTGAAAACATTTAAATTTTTGATGAAATCCTCTTCGGAAGCGCGCCATGCAAAAGCAGCTGAAGGGAAAGTGCCCCAACGATTTCCGGGACCAAAATTTGAAGAACCGTCGTGACGAACCGTTCCAGTAATAATATAACGTCCCAATAAGCTGTACATGGCTCTGCAATAGTATGAAATATAACGGCTTTGCAAATCATATCCGCCACTTCCCAATCGAGATGTCTGGTCACTCGTCATATCAATAGAACGGTAAGTATCTGCCAAAAAATTATTAGCACTGGCACTAACCCAATGCCCCCAAGTATTGCTAACGGAACTACCAGCCATCAATGTAACATTATGTACATCATTTTCCCAATTATAAGTAAAATAGTTTTCTATACCTAATTCATTCTTTTGATTCTGACTTAAAGAAAATGAATTCGTACCACTTTCAGTAATACTACGATTATTAGCTACATCAAATCCACTTTCGTCTGTGGCTAAATATTTATAAGAAACTGTACTATGAAAAGAAAGCCCTTTAAATAATTTGAGATCCAAATACGCTGTCCCCAGTAAAGTATTTGTATAAGTAGGTGTATGATCAGCCTGCATCGCTACAGCATAAGGATTATCCTGCCCCTTCTGAATATCGCCTTCACCAGATACTTGCTGAAATGCATAATAATCACCAGTACTTGTACGATCATTATAATTATGACTAATAAAGTTGCCTTCATCATCTACATAATCCATGGTCGGAGTAAGGATTGCATAATCGCGAAGACTACCACTGCCTCTTTTCTCTCCATGCAAAAAAGAAAGACTTCCTCCCAATTCCATAAAATCTTTTACTTTTTGCGTAACACTTGCTCGAGCTGTCAAACGAGTATAATTTGATTCAAGCACTACACCATCATTATTAAGATATCCCAAAGAAAAAGTAGATTGTGTATTTTTGTTTCCTCCGGAAGCAGACAAATTGTAATTTTGCTGTAAAGCTGTATGAGTCATGACATCCTGCCAGTCTATAGTATGCAACTTACCAATATAATTTGTACCAAAAGCAGGATTTGTAATAGAAGTTTGATCATTGGTACGGCCATCACGAACAGATGCAGCAAACTGTTCAGCGTTAGCTACATCTAACTTTCCTGTCATGTTTTGCGCACCAAAATTTGCTGTAAAATTAACTTTGGTAGTACCACTACCCTTCTTCGTTGTAATCAGGATAACGCCATTGGCACCACGAGCGCCATAAATGGCTGTAGCTGAGGCATCCTTTAAGATTTCTATACTTTCTACATCAGAAGGATTGATGAAATTAGCATCCGTTCCTACCTGCACACCATCAACAACATATAGTGGATCAGCAGAACCATTAATAGTAGCCACGCCACGAATACGTATAGAAACATCACCCTCCGGATCACCGGAATGTTTAGAAACCATAACACCCGCTGCAGCTCCTTGTAAACCTTGGGCCAGGTTCATGGGATTACGTTTCATCATCTCATCCTTGTCTATAGAAGAAACAGATCCTGAAACATCACTTTTTTTAATGGTACCATAACCAATAACAACTACATCATTCAACATTTCAGATTCTTCTTTCATTACTAAGGTGTAGAAGGATTGATGAGGTTGAACCTTAACGGAAATAGAAGTATAACCAATAAAGGAGACTTGTAATGTAGCTCCGACAGCAACATTGCTAAGTTCAAAGTTACCTTCCGCATCACTAATTGTACCATTTGTAGAACCAACAATCTTAACATTGGCACCTATAATAGTTTCACCGGATTGATCGGTAACCACACCCTTTACAACACCTTTGGTCTGTTGTGATACCTGTTGTGTTTCATGGCTAAAAACAGTATTGCCCTCTGCCGCCATTGAGACAGAGCCCAAACCGACACAAAACAATAACAGAATATGCCATTTTTCTTTATTAATAATGTAATTCATAAGTATGAGTTTTTTAAAATTAAACAAAAGTCAAACTAAATAAAAGTCAAATTAATCAATAATGAGTTCATCGAATAACTAAAATCCATTTAATTTTATCATTTCAATAGCCAACAACTATTAAAAATCAAACAGTTAAAATCAAGGGCCAGATTTCATAAAAAGCAAGTTTTTCTTTTTCCACATATTTGTATTTAAATATTTATTTGTAACAAAGACACAATCGACCTATTTCTAAAAAGCATAAATTCCTTTTTCACAACGATATTTTTCATTTTGTTTGTACTACTATTCCTGTTTTTTTAAGTCCTTCACTTTCAGCAGACAGAATTATTTTTCCATTACTCTCTTTACTACGAAGTACAACCATACACTTTCCATAAAAGGCATTACATTGAGCGGCCTTAAAACTTTCATGTGAAATAGGATTACCGTTATCTACACCAGCAATCGTACCTGATCCGGAAACGGAAAAGCGAACTAAATTTGTCGCGTTGGGACATAAATTACCAGCATGATCGGTAATTTCAACCGTTACAAAACAAAGATCATTCCCCTCGGCAGTTATTACTTTACGGTCTGGGATAAGATGAATTCGAAAAGGAATACCCGATGTAATTATTCGTCTGGACTGAATTATTTTACCGTTTTTTCTGGAAACCACCTTCAGCACACCCGGTTCAAACTTTACCCGCCAACAGACATGCATCGCATTATTCTTCTTCCTAACCCCTTGAGAAACGCCATTAATATATAATTCAGCCTCATCTGCCTGATTAAAATAAACCCAAATATCAACGATCTGTCCCATACTCCAATTCCAATGAGGAAAGACATGAAGCACCGGTTTCTTTGTCCATTCAGACTGATACATATAATATACATCTTTGGGGAAACCGGCCAAATCAATAATTCCAAAGTAGGAACTGCGGGCAGGCCAGCCATACGGCGTTGGCTCGCCGATATAATCAAATCCGGTCCAGACAAACAATCCTGAAATAAAATCATTATCCCTGACTATACACCAAGTTTTTTCGTGAGTCGTTCCCCATGGTACATGACAATTATCATATGATGAACAAGCGAAGCTCTTATCCTGAAATGGAATATCCCAACGATATGGCCAAACAAATATAGAATCACTTGGCATCCGATAATAACCTCTCGTCATCAAAGCTGATGTACTCTCTGTTACGATAAAGGATTTACCGGGGAAATTCTTTTTTACATCATTAAAGTAAGACTCATGATAATTATATCCGATAATATCTAAAGCCTTCGAACGAAACAGATTATTATCAGGACTAGGTTCATTGCAAGCTGCAGTTACCGGACGAGTCGGATCAAGCTGCTTCACCATACCAACCAGCTTTTGCGTAAGCAAAGAACTGATATTCAAACTCTCATTTCTTTTAGGCAACATCTTTATGTCCTTTTTCAAGTTAAGCAATAGATTGGCTTGCTGTAAATTAAGGGTATCGGCATTGACATCCGTCCATTGTTCAAGTACTTCATTACCTATACTCCAAATAAAAACAGAAGGATGATTACGGTCACGACGTATCCAATCAGTTAAATCACGCTCATACCATTTATTAAAATATCGAGAATAATCATAAGTCGTTTTTCTCTTCCGCCACATATCGAATATTTCATCCATGACTACAAATCCCATACTATCACAGAGTGAAAGCAATTCAGGGGCAGGAGGATTATGAGAACAGCGTATTCCGTTACATCCCATATCTTTAAGCAGCTGCAACTGTCTTTCAATTGCACGCTTGTTGACAGCCGTACCGAGACAACCAAGATCTCCATGACGGCATACGCCCTTAATTTTTATCCTTTTACCATTAAGAATAAACCCCTTTTGTGCATCAAAATAAAAATCACGAATACCCACCGGAGTGTCATAGACGTCGATGAGTAACCCATTTACTATTATATTAGTTTTTAAATGATACATGACCGGATTATCCAATGACCATAATATCGGATGCGGTATATTAAGTTGCTGCTTCAGTGTATCTTTAGAATGGGATGAAAATGCTTTTCCTAATAATAATGATTGTGCCACCATCTTTCCTGAAGCATCATAAAGTTTAGAAACAACCTGTGCATAGGTTTCCTTTTCCATTTCATTTTTCAGGCAGACGGATACATTCATCACCGCATTTTCTTTATTTACAACAG
>JALNVG010000092.1 GCA_023227685.1 Bacteroidaceae bacterium | reverse complement strand
ATTGAAATTAGACAGAGACAGAGAAAGATAATCCAAATTACCTTATCGCCTTTGAATATGTTTTTTATTAAATCCACTTTCTCTTTTATTTTAAAAAGGTCTTTATTCTCTTATGCAATATTTATTTTAAGATTAGAGATGCCGTACATAATTTTTGAATTGATCACCTCTATCTTCATAACTATTAAACAAGTCGAATGAAGCACAGCACGGGCTTAACAATACAGTTTCGCCTTTTTTTGCTAATTTATAACTAGCATCTACTGCATCTTTCATCCCTGTTTGTATGTCTGCTATCGGAAGTCCGAAATCGCCAAAAAACTGATGTAACTTTTCGTTATGTAAACCGAGAAAAACCAACGCCGAGCATTTTTGATGTACAAGGTCGGCAATTTCGGAATAATCGTTCCCTTTGTCTTTGCCTCCGAGAATTAGTACTGTTTTGGTCTTCATGCTTTGTAGCGCATACCAGCATGAGTTTACATTTGTGGCTTTGGAGTCATTGATGAAATCAATGCCGCGTACGCGAGCCACTTTCTCAAGCCGATGCTCTATTCCTTCGAAGTCCGATAATGCCTGACGGATATTTTCTTTTGTGATGCCTGAGACGTTGGCCGAGATTCCTGCTGCCAATGAGTCGTATAAGTTGTGCTGCCCTGTTAAAGCTAATTCTTCTTCTTCCATATTAAAAGCGGTAGGCTCGGTTATGTTAACTTCGTTATCTTCCACATAAGCGATGGCGTCATTTTCTTTAGCAGCTGCAAAAGGATACAATTTAGCTTTAATGCCATGCTTTTCCAATTCCTTTTTTATAATTGGATCGTCATTCCAAAAGATGAATGAATCATCCGGTGTCTGGTTTTGAGTAATACGGAATTTAGCGTTAATATAATTCTGGAAATTATTGTCATACCGATCTAAATGGTCGGGTGTGATATTCATCAATACAGCAATATTGGCGCGAAATTTATACATATTGTCCAATTGGAATGAACTAAGTTCGATGATGTAATAATCATGTTTATCCTCAGCTACTTGAAGGGCAAGACTCTTACCAATATTACCAGCTAGTCCTACGTTTTTTCCGGCACTTTTGAATATATGATAAATCAAAGAAGTTGTAGTTGTCTTGCCGTTTGATCCGGTGACACAAATCATTTTGGCCTTAGTATAGCGACCAGCAAATTCAATCTCTGAGATGATAGAGATATTCTTTGCTTTTAGTTTCATAATAATTGGCGCATTATTGGGAATTCCAGGACTTTTGATTACTTCATCAGCATTGAGAATAAACTCTTCCGTATGATTCCCTTCTTCCCAAGCAATGCGGTGTTGATTGAGTAGTTCTTTATATTTATCCTTAATAGTTGAACTGTCGGAGATGAAAGTGTCGAAGCCTTCTTTTTTTGCTAAAATAGCTGCTCCTGTGCCACTTTCTCCTGCTCCTAATATTACAATTCGTTTCATTATTTATAATGTTTATTTGACTTGTGATTTTTCTTTATTATCTAATTTTCAAAGTGATTATTGTTATAGCTGCCAATACGATGGAGACAATCCAGAACCGGATAACAATCTTCGGTTCGCTGACAAGCTTATTCGGTCTTAAAAATTTTACCGAACATCCCGATTCAACTAAATCCAAGGAAGTACGGAAATGATCATGTATTGGTGCTCGCTTGAATAATCGTTGTTTTATACCTCGCTTTTTACCCGCTTTATAATAAAAACGTTGCAAAATGACTGATAAACTCTCGACAAAGAAGACACCGCAAAGAATAGGGATCAGTAGTTCTTTGTGTATGGCGATAGCTAAAACGGCGATTATACCACCTATTGTCAGACTACCCGTATCTCCCATGAATACTTGGGCCGGATAAGCATTATACCAAAGGAAACCAATGAGAGCTCCGATAAAGGCGCAAATGAAAATTACCAATTCTTCTGATCCCGGAATATACATAATATTTAGGTATCTTGCATATTCTATGTGTGAGGATACATAAGCCAAAATACCGAGAGTGACACCGATAATGGCAGAATTTCCTGCGGCCATGCCATCCATTCCATCATTAAGGTTTGCTCCGTTTGACACGGCGGCAACGACGAAAATTGTGATAAAAACGAATAGAATCCAACCGGCTTTTTGTTTGTATTTGCCCATAAAAGCTACCAAGTCGGCATAATCGAGATTATTGCTTTTAAAAAATGGAATTGTAGTTTGTGTGGATTTCAGTTCATTCCTGCCATGTATTACGCGCATTTCTTGTCCGGGGTTTTTTATTTCAATGTTTTCGCGTATCACTACGTTTGGACTTAGATAAAGTGTCAATCCAACGATTAATCCCAGACCGACTTGCCCGATGATTTTAAATTTTCCATGCAAACCTTCTTTGTCTTTTTTGAATGTCTTGATATAATCGTCGGCAAACCCGAGAGAGCCCAACCAAATGGTTGTGATAAGCATCAATATCATATAGATATTGCCCAATCTTCCCAATAATAAACAAGGTATGAGGATAGAAAAAATGATGATGACACCTCCCATACTGGGTACGCCAATTTTTTTAATGCCAAATGGATCAATGGATGCGTCACGTTGGGTCTCTGAAATTTGTTTCCGTTTCATTAAATCAATAAACTTGTTACCCCAGATGCTTGAAATAAGCAGTGCCAAGATAACAGCCATTAAAGCACGAAATGAAACATAACCGAACATTCCTGCTCCCGGAAAACCTTGCTGATGTAGCCATTCAAATAGATAATATAGCATGTTTTTTTATCGTTTACAATTAAATTAAAGTGAGTGAGATTTTTACAAGTGTTATTTACTTGTCTCTTGCGAGAAAATCTCTTTTAATATTTCTTTATCGTCAAAATGATGTTTCACACCCTTAATGTCTTGATAATTTTCATGTCCTTTACCTGCAATAAGAATTACATCGTTCTTTTTAGCAAACATGCAAGCTGTGCGAATAGCTTCTTTGCGATCGGTGATAGAAATCGTCTTTTTCATATCGTCAATGTTTAGTCCTGCAAGCATGTCGTTAATGATATCTTGAGGTTCTTCAAAGCGCGGATTATCAGAGGTAATGATTAAGCGGTCACTTCCCTTGGCTGCTTCTTTGGCCATTATCGGACGTTTGCCTTTGTCTCGGTTTCCACCTGCTCCAACTACGGTAATAATTTGACCCTTTCCCTCGTTTACTCCATGAATGGCGCTCAGTACATTGATCAAAGCATCAGGGGTGTGAGCATAGTCAACAATGGCGGTAAAACCTTCGGGAGAATGTAGCGCTTCAAAACGTCCGGCTACCGGATGCAGTGTGCTTAGAGCTATCAAGACTTCTTCTTCACCTTTTCCCAAAAGTACGGCGGCTCCGAAAACAGCCAGTAGATTGGAGGCATTGAATTTACCAATGAAAGGAACGGATACTTCGTGACCGTTGAAGTTGAGTAACATACCTTGGAAATGTGATTCGATGATTTTTCCTTTAAAGTCACATATATTTCTTAAAGAATAAGAATAAATTTTAGATCGTGTATTTTGCGTCATGACAAGTCCGTTCTTGTCATCCTGATTGGTCAGACTGAATGCGTTGGCAGGCATATCATCAAAGAATTTTTTCTTTGCTTTCAGATAATTCTCGAAAGTTTTATGATAATCCAAATGGTCACGTGTGATATTAGTAAATATTCCTCCGGCAAATTTTAATCCGTTGATTCTTCCTTGAGCGATAGAATGAGAACTGACTTCCATAAATGCATATTGACATTCGGCGTTGGACATTTGTCCCAATAGACTATTTAGTGTGATGGGGTCGGGTGTCGTGTGTTCGGTCGGTACTGCTTTATTGTCAATATAATTGCAGACCGTGGATATCAATCCGACTTTGTAGCCGAAGTAACGGAACATATTATATAGTAAGGTGGCAATGGTTGTTTTTCCATTTGTACCGGTAACGCCGATGAGTTTCATTTTTGAAGTCGGGTTCCCATAAAAAGTGGTTGCTACCATCCCGGCATCTTTTTCGCTGTCTTTTACTTGTATATAGGTAATATTGTCAACCAGAGATGTCGGTATTTCTTGGCAAAGAACAGCGATAGCTCCTTTTGTAATTGCTGCCTGGATATAATCGTGTCCGTCAGTTTGTGTACCATGGAAGGCAATAAATAGATACTTATCTTTCACCGTACGAGAATCTATACTGATTCCGACAATGTCAATATCTGAATCCCCGATGACCTTTATCGGATGAATTTTCTGAATTAATTCTTTTAGTTTCATATTTTCAAGTTTATCTTATATATCAATCAAAGTCCTAATGTCAATTCAATAGTTTGTCCTTTAATAAGTATCGATTTGGCAGCGAGTGATTGTTTCTTCACTTTGCCTACTCCAGTCAGGTTTACTTTTAAACCAATACTTTCTAAAAGGAATACAGCATCTTTTGCGCCCATACCAATAACATTGGGTACAGTACCATTCTTTTCGGTTATGTTTTCAAATTTTATTGAAGTCGGAGTAGATAAAGCTTTTCCCCAAAGAGTTTTGTCATTGGTGGAAAAATCGTTTTCTTGCAAATTAATTTTCAATTCGTTTAATACCGTTCTTGCTTCGTTCAATTCTCCGGCTTTAACGGCTGGTATAATTATACTTGTGGAATCAGCGGCACTATCCAGGGGCAATCTTAAATCTTTTGCATAGACTCTTTCTGCTATTTTGCTGAAGACACTACCAGCCATTAATCCACCTGATGCAGGTAGATGTTGTTTTTGAATGGAGACAATCAAACTGTATTTGGGATGTTCGGAAGGAAAGTATCCGCAAAAACTGACCAGATAATGGCGTCCGCCATTGATATACCCTTCGGAACCTTGTGAAATCTGAGCTGTTCCCGTTTTTCCGGAAACATGAAATTGTTTGCTACCCGCAGGTTTGGCGAGACCTTCGCCTACTACTTTCCGCAAAATTTCTTGTATATATTTAAGTGTCTTATCTGAGCAAATTTTTGGATTAATAACTTTTACCGGGTATTCTTTTACAACTTCCCCGTTTCTTACTGCTTCAGTAACAAATCGTGGGCGGACCATTACACCATTGTTGGCAATAGCGTTATAGAATGTAAGTAGATTGATTGGAGGAATTTGTGTTTCATATCCGATACTCATCCATGGCAAAGTGGTTTTTGCAAAATATCGTTCCTTCGGACCACGAATATTCGGAATACCTTCACCCGGTATTTGAAGGTGAAGCGGTTTGTTGAGGCTCATCCGTTTGAGTCCGTCAACAAATTTTCCCGGATTATGTTTGTAGAATTTATCAATAACCATTGATATACCGACGTTGGAAGAGACTTCCATCATGTGTGTAACTGTTTGATAACCGAATCCGCCTCTATACCAGTTCCAATCTTTCATGTTTCGTCCGTACATATTATTGATACCATTTCCTGTTTGCATTCCGAAATCAGGAGTAATGTACCCGTCTTCTAATGCAACCATAACTGAAGCCGTTTTGAAAGTTGATCCGGGCTCAAGCATATCACTGATGGCGTTGTTGCGGATTTCATAGTAATTGCCATCCGGGCACTTTGTCATGTTTACTATAGCTTTTACATCGCCGGTTTGCACATCCATCAAAACAACAACACCTACTGTGGCATCCAATTCTTTTAATTTGTCCACCAAGGCCTTTTCGCAAATATCCTGCATATCTACATTGATAGTTGTGATGACATTACAGCCGTCAATTGGAGGAACATCAACAATACTCAGATATTTATTCATTACCTTTTGCCTATGTGTAATGCCGTCGTGTCCTTTCAATAAAGAATCAAAAGATAGTTCTATACCATTTCTGGCACCTAATGTCGGGTCGGCGTAGACAGAACCCAATGTCCGTCTGGCCAATGAGCCAAACAATTTTTTTCTTTGATTGAAAGCTTGGCAATGGAATCCACCTTTATATTGGTTTAAACGGAAAATAGGCAACTTCTTAACTTCTTTATATTGAATATAGGAAATTCGATCGGGATAAAGCAAGTAATTACGACTCTTCATGCGCCGGCCCTTTAAGATCTGTGCCTTAAAATCTGCCGTACTCTTGTTCTGGAAAATCAGATGTAATCCTTTGCTGATGGAATCTAGGTTTTGTTTAAGTAAAATATCTTTTTCCTTTTGAATCACCTTCCCCTTTTTCGGATCCTTTTCTCCTGTCATGAAATCCATATATATCTTGTATTCGGGTAGGGAGCTGGCCATCAGTTTGCCGTCGGAAGAGATTATATTACCCCGGTTCGGTTTTACGATGACATTCTCTCTGACAAAACGGTCGGCGACATCTTCCCAATATTGTCGCTCCGCAAACATCGTGATGCCTGCTTTTACAACAATAGCTACTCCGATCAGTCCAAATAAGAGGACTGCAAAAAAGTAGCGGTTCATGATGCTTTTTTTATTCACTGTCTTTTTCCTTTATAAGATATGGAGGTTTGGTAGACGTTTGTAAATCGCTTCCTTTGCTAGCTATATATTCTTCTATTCGGGATTGGCGGCTCTTTACCATTAACTCCGAACTTCTGTTTAAGGCATCATATTTGATGTCTGTCAGTTCTTTCTTTAATTGGTCGATTTTGATTTGTTCTTGTTGGCAGGCATAACGATTATGAACATAGAAAATAACAAGAATCATAATGAGCACAATCAATTTTGTCTGCCGACGGAAGAAGTCGGTAGCTAAGATATCACCTCCTAAGACACTTGTAACCTTGTTGTGGCGTCTTTTGGGTGGTTCTTGTTCTTTGTTATTATTTATATTCTCTATCATAAAATCCGTCCTTTTATTTATTACATTTCAGATTCTTGTTGTATCGGAGCTAATTTCTCTGCTACGCGCAATTTGCCGCTTCTTGAACGTGGATTTTTTGTGATTTCTTCTTCATCAGGAACAATGACTTTCTTGTTGACAATTAGGAAAGGAGTTAGTATGTTGCCGTAAAAATCTTTAGTTACCTTACCGTCTACCTTGCCGGTCTTCATAATATTTTTTACCATGCGATCTTCTAGTGACTGATAAGTAATAACAGCAAGACGCCCACCTGTTTTCAATGTATTTATTGAGGCGTAAAGCATTTCATGGAGTGCGTCCATTTCGTGATTTACTTCGATGCGAAGAGCCTGAAATACCTTAGCGAGTTCTTTTTTTTCTCTTTCTCGACCAAAGAGTGGTTTGATTACTTCAAGAAATTCTTCAATAGTTGTAATAGGCTTTTGAATTCTTGCCTTTATGATGGTTGAAGCCAGTTTGCGACTGTTTTTCAGTTCGCCATATAAGTAGAAAATGTTTGCTAGTTTTGGTTCTTCGTAGTTATTCAGAATATCAGCGGCAGTCATGCCGGCACGTTTGTTCATTCGCATATCCAATTGTCCGTTAAATCGAAACGAAAAGCCTCGTTCTTTATCATCGAAGTGATGAGAAGAAACGCCCAAGTCAGCTATAATGCCATCTACTTGTTTTACTCCATAGTAGTGTAGAAAGTTCTGTAAATAACGAAAATTGCTGCGGATAAATGTGAATCGTGGGTCACCTATAATGTTTTTTTCGGCGTCGGCATCTTGATCGAATCCATATAAATGTCCTTTCTCTCCAAGACGTGATAGTAGCTCGCGTGAGTGTCCTCCACCACCGAATGTAACATCTACGTATATACCGTCCGGCTGGATATTCATCGCGTCTATACTTTTTTTCAGTAGTACAGGAACATGATATATCGGTTCTTCGTTCATCATTCTTATTCCATTTTTCTCCGTCTTTACTTTATATGCTTCCGGAATATTAATATCCAGAGTGTATTTTATGAGTTTTGATTATCTTTCAGCTCTTTTTCATTGCCATTATTCCCCATAAGTTTTTCCATGGCTTCACCAAATTCTTTGGATGACATGAATGGCTGTTCGGCCTTTTCTTTTGACCAGATTTCAATTTTATTGTCAATGCCTATAAATTTCACTATGGCATGTATGTTGCAGAGTTGCAGATAACGTTTGGATATTAAAATTCTTCCGTTTCCATCTGGTTCCAACACTTCTACATCACTAACAAATTGTCGAAATATAAGTTGGTGCTTGTTGTTCCACTTACTCAATTTTGAACGGAGTTCGTTCAATTCCTCATTCCATACGCTCTCGGGGTAGAGTACAAGGCAGTCTTGAAAGATATCTTTACGCATTATAAGCTTCTCTTCAGATGCGGATTGCAGCTGTTTTCTAAAGCAGGCAGGGATAAAAACTCTCCCTTTGACATCTACTTTTACTTCGATATTGCCTAAAAAACGTATCATTATTCTTTAATATAAAGTATATTGACTGTAAAAATACAATATTCCCCACAATTCCCCACATTTATTTGTAGAAATTTTCATATAAGTTTTCAACAGATTGTTTATTAGTTATTTTTTATTCATAGAAGTGCTCTATTAATAGGCCTATAAAATGGTTGGTATTGCTATAAATAAAAATATTTAATCGGATAGATATTATTTGCTTTTATATAAATTTAGTTATTATTGTGGTATATATTAAAAAAAAAAGAACATACCTTGTATGTACCTTTTTTTGAGGAGGCGTGGGTGTAAACGCACTCTAATGCCTATGGGTAAGTAGATTTTAGAGATTTGTATACCAATACTTTTTTGAATAAAATATTATATTGAATTTTCTTATTGTGCTTTTATCTTAAAAGCTTACTAATTAGATGTTTTTTTCTTTAATCAGATATTCGGCAATTTGAACGGCATTTAATGCTGCACCTTTTCTTATTTGGTCGCCCACAATCCAAAAAGTTATTCCGTTATCATT
>JALNVG010000091.1 GCA_023227685.1 Bacteroidaceae bacterium | reverse complement strand
GGATGAGTAAATGGAAATGAAATTAATGCGTTCATAAAGAGGTAACTGCTCGTCTTCAGCCTCGAGAAGTACTCGATAATTGAAGGATAGCCAGCTGATATCTCGTTCGAAATATTGATAAATATTTCCCATAGTTCCAAAGTATGTCTCAAATATAGTATATTTGTTGTGAAAAAAAAAGAGATTATAAAAATAAGTACAAATATGAAGAAAATAGGATTGCTGTCGGATACTCATGCATATTGGGATAAAAGATATTTGGAATATTTTAAGGATTGCGATGAGATCTGGCATGCCGGAGATTTCGGTTCAATGGAAATTGTTGATAAACTATCGGCTTTTCGCCCGCTTCGAGGTGTTTACGGCAATTGTGACGGACAAGATATCAGGCAAACTTTTCCTTTGGTCAATCGGTTTACGGTTGAGGGGGCAGAGATTCTGATGAAGCATATCGGCGGATATCCCGGTAGATATGACCCTTCAATAGCGGGTAGCATTTTGTCCTGTCCGCCTAAACTCTTTATCAGCGGACATTCGCATATATTAAAGGTGAAATACGATAAAACATTGGGCATGTTGCATATCAATCCCGGAGCTGCCGGAATATCAGGGTTTCATCAGGTGCGAACGCTTGTTCGCTTTGTTATTGATGAAGGTACGTTTAAGGACATGGAAGTCATAGAGTTGGGTGAAAAAAACATAAAGGTCCCCTAACTTTATCCGAGTATAAAACCAACAGATAGGAGGAATCCCATGAGCAGCATGTTGCGTGAGTTTTCAGCAAATATTTTATTCAACGCTGCGCCATTGTGAATTTTGATCATCTCCCTCCAAGTGAAATAATGAGGAAGAAGATATAGCAATGGCAGAATGGCAGCAAACCAGTGACCTTCTGTGGCGAACCAGCTGCAAAGCAGAACGGCAATAACACCGAGTGAAAAATATAATCGACTGCCGAAACGCTCGCCAAAGCGTACGATGATGGTCCTTTTCCCACTTTCGCTGTCAGTGTCGCGGTCGCGATAGTTATTAACCACTAACATGGTGTCGATGACCAGACCGCAAACTAGTGAGGCTATGAAAGTGTCTATTGTGTAATCAAGCGCTTGTACATAGTAGGTCCCGCCAACGGGTACGAATCCAAAGAAGACGATTACCAGCAAATCTCCCCAGCCGTGATAGGATAGGGAATATGGACCGCCAGTGTATAAAAAGGCAAATAAGACACAAATGACGCCGATAAATATCAGTTGCCAACCGCCGTAAAGGATGAGAGTACAGCCAATCAGACAAGCCATTATTAGAGTAATTCCTATTCCTGTTTTGATCGCCCTTGCGGATAGCCATCCTTGTGCAACGGTTCGTTCGGGACCAATGCGATCTTTGCTGTCTATTCCTTTTAAGAAGTCGATGAGATCGTTTATAAGATTAGCGGCTATTTGCATCAGACTTGCAAAGAGGAGGCAAGCTAATGCAGGTTTCCAGTTGAATTTTCCGTTCATGTAAGCCAGAGCTGAGCCGATAATAATAGGTGTTGCTGAAGCTGTTAATGTTTTGGGACGTGAAGCGAGTATCCACGCATATAATGAGTTATGTTTTATTTCTTTCATTTCGTCTTGCTTTAAGTTTTTAAATGCAAAGATAGGTGTTTTCTTTTGGTATATATGAGTCTCTGTATTTTTGTGGGGTGAGTCCAACTGTTTTCTTGAACAATCGGTTGAAATAGGATTGATCTTCAAAAGCTAACATATAAGCGATATTCTTGATGGGTATATTATCTGTGATGAGTATTAGTTGAGCTTTTTCTATTTTTTTTTGGTTGATGTATTGAATGGGTGTGTTTCCTACTTCTTTCTTAAAAAGACGGATGAAATGATCATTTGACAGATCCGAAATTTCCGATAAAGTATTAATGTCTATCTGTTTGAAAATATTTTTGCGAATATAGGAGAGTACTTCTTGTATGCGATTATCGCTGACCTTAGCCTTTGGTTTTGCTTCTTTCAAAAAACGAGAAATGAGTTGATAGATAATACCTCTTGATTCGACTTTATTACAAAAGGTGCGTTGTTTATTTTTGATAATGTTTTGTATAAATGTCGGATTATTGTCATAGGTTGTGGGATTGGATTGTTGTAAACGCATGGCTGGATTGATTTCGCAGAGTCTCTGCATTAATTCAATATCAATATCTTTAGCTACTACTTCAACGGGAAAGTCCCAATCTTCCAATAAACCGGATTCTGATCGGTGATCTTCGTAAATATGCAGGTAGTAATGGCCGAAGAGGGAATTGCATTGATAGCTGTGCGTGACAAAGGCCGGAATGAGATAGAGGTGACCTGGTGTTAAATCTTGAGTGCTGTCAGGCAGGATAATCCTAGCTTTTCCTTCAGTCACATAATACAATCGTGCAAACGGACTACTGACATCTTTCCAATTCCAGTCTGCATTGTGTATGGCTAATCCAACATTTAACAGCAACAAGTTTAATTGTTCAATTGCTTGGGACATAGATTTTCTTTTATAGAGTTCTGCTTATCATTTCATACAAATATATATAAAAAAGTGCGTGACTTGTCCGGTAAAATCTTATCCGATTGTCTGTTTTAATTTTTTTTATGTTTATTTTGTCGGTTCTTATCGATTTTGTGCTATAAAATGGCGTATTTAGTCTATATAGTTTTCATTTGATAAGTTTATCTTTGTACAACTTAGTTAATATATTGTGAAGCAAATAACTTGAATCTAAAAATATATCCATCATCACTTGAATATGGCAGTGGCGATGAAAATTTAACATTAAATTTAATCATGGAACACAGAAAGAATGAGCCTGTAGTAGGTGGGGCGATGTTACTACCTTTTATCTTAATAACTTCACTCTTTGCCCTTTGGGGATTTGCAAATGATATAACCAATCCGATGGTCGCGGCTTTTCAAACAGTGATGGAAATTTCCAATTCACGTGCAGCGATGGTACAATTCGCTTTTTACGGTGGTTATGCTACTATGGCTATTCCTGCTGCTTTATTTATACAGAAATATAGTTATAAAAAGGGCATTTTAGTGGGCTTGACATTGTATGCTGTAGGAGCTTTGATGTTTTGGCCTGCTGCTAAATATCAGGAGTTTAATTTCTTTCTAGTGTCATTATATGTTTTGACTTTCGGTCTGGCATTCCTAGAGACAACCTCTAATCCGTTTATTTTGTCCATGGGATCAGAAAATACAGCTACCCGGCGGCTTAATTTAGCTCAGTCGTTTAATCCGATGGGTTCGCTTGCCGGTAT
Source organism: Bacteroidaceae bacterium (assembly GCA_023227685.1). Classification (GTDB taxonomy): domain Bacteria; phylum Bacteroidota; class Bacteroidia; order Bacteroidales; family Bacteroidaceae; genus JALNVG01. Next base: position 5,776 of record JALNVG010000091.1, on the reverse strand, counting down.
GTATGTGGCTTCGCAGTTTGTCTTGGCTCGGCTGCAATGTGATAAACAGGTTGATGCGCTTGGAAATAAGATATCTTTTAGCAGTTTACCTGTTGGAGTAAAGGAACATATCCGATTTGAGGATTTGATGGTCATTAGAAATCCTTATGTTTTACTTGGATTGGTAGTTATTGTGATGTTTATTGTTATCGCTTGTGTTAAAATGCCGTCAACAATGACAAAAGAACATGTTGGCTTTCGTGAGTCGGTGTTACATTTGTACAAACATAAAAATTATCGCGAAGGTGTGATAGCTCAAATTTGTTATGTCGGCGCCCAGATTATGTGTTGGACATTTATTATCCAGTATGCCGGTCGTTTGGGCATTCCAAAAGCTCAGGCCCAAATGTATAATATTGTGGCCATGTGTATGTTTTTAGGTGGTCGTTTTATCAGTACGGCTTTAATGAAATATGTTAATACCCGATTGCTGTTGCTCGTTTTTGCTTGTTGCGCATTCTGCACAACTTTAGGTGCGATTTTTTTGACCGGAATGGCAGGCCTTTATTCTTTGATGGTTACTTCGTTGTTTATGTCTCTGATGTTTCCCACAATTTATGGTATAGCATTGGAGAAAATTGGAAAATATTCAGCTTTGGGAGCTGCCGGTTTGGTCATGGCTATTGTTGGCGGTGCATTAATGCCTCCTATTCAGGGTGCTATTATCGATTTGGGGCATATTGGGAATTTACCTGCAGAGAATGCATCTTTTGTTATGCCCCTGATTTGCTTTGTAGTAGTGGGTATGTATGCATACCGTTGTTATTGCAGACAAAAAAAAGGAACTGCTTAGAAAGATAAATGTAAAATAAATCAATTTATAACTAAATGTATATATGATGGATAAAATATTATCAGTGGATCCTAATTTGGTTCCTAAAAAGAAATTAAATACAGGAGATGTAATGCCAATGATCGGTTTGGGTACTTTCGGTTCTGACCGATGTGACAGTCTGACTATTGCAGATGCTGTGCGTGTGGCTATTATTGGTGGATATAGACATATTGATTGTGCTTCCGTTTACGGCAATGAAAAAGAAATAGGGCAGGTGATTGCAGATTTGATTAAAGAAGGTGTAGTAAAACGTGAAGAGCTATGGATCACTTCCAAGTTATGGAATGATTGTCATCATGATGTTGCAAAGGCTTGCCGTAAGTCACTGGCCGATCTTCAATTAGATTATTTGGATTTGTATCTTGTACATTGGCCGTTTCCTAATTTTCATGCCAAAGGTGTATCTGTTGATTCAAGAGACCCGAATGCCCGCCCTTACATTCAAGTGGAATTCATGGAAGTATGGAGCGAAATGGAAAAACTTAAGAAGGAAGGGTTGGTAAGGAATATAGGTACGTCTAATATGACTGTACCTAAATATAAATTGTTATTGAGAGATTGTGCTATTCGTCCAGCAGTTAACGAAATGGAGCTTCATCCTCATTTTCAACAACCGGAGATGTTTGATTATATGGTAAAGAATGGTATAGCCGTTGTAGGCTTCTGCCCGATCGGTTCTCCCAATCGTCCGGATAGAGATAAAACGCCGACGGATACTTGTCCTACCAAGGATCCTGTTATTCTGGATATTTCAGCCAAGCATGGCATTCATCCGGCCGTTGTTTGTGTTAAATGGGCTGTTCAAGATGGTCATACGCCAATACCGTTTTCTACAAAGCCGAAAAACATAATGTCTAATCTTCGTTGTTCTTTCGAAGATCCTTTGTCTGATGAAGAAATGTCAGCTATCAAATCTATAGATAAGAATTGCCGTTTCATCAAAGGACAGGTGTTTTGTTGGGAGGATGCCAATTGGGAGGATCTTTGGGATTTGAACGGAGAGATAAAAGGATGGTGATTATTTTAGAAAAAGATCTGAGTATTAAATAATTAATATATTTAAAATAGAAATAAGAATATGAACAAGAAAATGCTAGCTGCTTATCTGCCTGGTAACAGCACTGTAGAATTAAAAGAAGTAGATATACCAGCCCCAGGTTATGGGGAAGTATTAATCAAAACGAAGTCGTCAACGATTTGTGGTAGTGATATTCGTGCGATTTATCGGGAACATCTGGGTAAAGGGCCGGAAGCTTATCAGAATAAAATTTGCGGTCACGAACCTTGCGGGCAAATAGTTCAATGTGGACCAGGTTTGCGTCGCTTCAAGGAAGGTGATCGTGTGATTGTATATCATATTTCCGGTTGCGGCGTTTGCAATGACTGTCGCCGTGGTTATATGATAAGTTGCTCAAACACGAAATACCGTCGTGCTTACGGTTGGCAGCGTGATGGTGGTATGGCCGAATATATGTTGGCCGAGGAAAAAGATCTTGTTGCCCTTCCCGATTCGTTGACTTATACTGACGGTGCTCAAGTTGCCTGTGGCTTTGGTACGACTTATGAGGGGTTGGAAAAAATAGGTATTTCCGGTGATGATGCAGTTCTGGTTGTTGGTTTAGGTCCGGTAGGTCTTGCTTCATGTATGTTGGCTAAAGCATTGGGTGCTGAAAAGATTATAGCTTTTGATACGGTACAATCTCGTGTTGATTTGGCTTTGTCCAAAGGTTTGGCTGATTATGCTTTTGTTTCCGGTGCTGATTCCCTGGATAAAGTTCATGAGTTGACCGGAGGATTTGGTTGTGAGCGTGCAGTGGATTGTTCCGGTAATACTTATGGTCGCCAATTGGCTGTTCGTGGTACTCGAGAATGGGGCAAATGTGTATTTATCGGTGAAGGTGGTACTGTTGAATTGAATCCGAGTCCTGATATGCTTCATCCGCAGAAGACGATTTACGGTTCTTGGGTAACAAGTATCTGGAGAATGGAGGTCTTGGTTGAGCATTTGGTTCGTTGGGGAATTCATCCAGAGGATCTGGTAACTAATCGTTTCCAATTGAAAGACGCCACCCAAGCTTATAAGTTAATGTCTGAAGGTAAATGCGGTAAAGTTGCTATCGTTTACGACGAAGAAATTAAGTAAAATGGCAAATTGGGAAGAAATACTTAACGAGGAACTTCCTTTATTTGGTCACAGAAACTGGATATTGATAGTAGATGCCGCCTACCCTTTGTCGTCGGCTGCATCTCTTGAAGTTGTTGCAACAAACAGCCTGTTGACCGATGTAGTGAAGAAAGTGTTGGAGAAGATCAGTCATTCGAGTCATATTCGTCCAATTCTTTATAGAGATGCTGAATTAAATTATCTTGACGATAAGCTTTGCAAAGGATCGGAAGAGTTGAAGAAGGAACTTAATGTGTTGACAAAATCTTATTCGGTGAATGAGATTTTTCATGATGAGATTTTCCCGAAGATAGATAAGGCCTCATCTTTATTTAAGATTCTAATTTTAAAGACAAATTGTTCCATTCCTTATTCTTCTTTGTTTATTCAGCTTGATTGTGGATATTGGCCGGAAGATGCGGAGAAGGAACTTAGAAAACGTATTCAAAATAATTATTAAATTCTTTAATCCGATATCAATTATGAAAATTTGTAAAGTAGTACTGTCTTTAAGTCTTTTATTTGTCGGAGTTCAATTGTCTGTGGCTCAAATAGATAATCTACCGATGACAAAAGGCAAATTTGAACCGACTGACGAATCATTACAGCAATATCAGTATCCTGAGTGGTTTCGTGATGCAAAGTTTGGTATATGGGCACATTGGGGACCACAATCCGTACCACGTCAGGGTGACTGGTATGCCAGAAATATGTATATTCAAGATAAGTACGATAGCAAGACTAAACAATATACCGGTGTTTCCGATGCTGATTATATTGACCATTTGAAACGTTATGGGCATCCCTCAAAATTCGGTTATAAAGATATTATCCCTCTATGGAAAGCGCAGCGCTTTAATCCTGAAAAGTTAATGAAGTTGTATAAGGAGGTTGGTGCGCGTTATTTTGTCTCTATGGGTACTCATCATGATGATTTTTTCCTTTGGAATTCGAAGCTTAACCGTTGGAATGCTGCAAATATGGGTCCCAAACGTGATATTGTTGGCGAATGGCAAAAGGCTGCAAAGAAAGAGGGATTGCCATTCGGTGTATCCGAACATCTTGCTGCCAGCTATACTTGGTACCAACCGGCTCACTCAGCTGATAAAACAGGTCCGATGGCAGGTGTGCCTTATGATGCTAATGATCCTAAATATGCTGATTTATATCATGGAAAAGCTGCTCCGGATGATACCGGTTGGTTAACAAACAATCCTGTTTGGCAACGTGAATGGTATGACAGGATCAAGGAATTAATTGATATGTATCATCCTGATTTACTATATTCGGATAGTGCGCTACCTTTTGGTGATGTGGGGCGTACATTGATTGCCCATTATTATAATCAGGATTTACAAAGGAATAAGAAAACTTCTGTTGTTTATACTTGCAAAGAGAAATCGAACGGTCGTTTTGTTCGGGATATGGAACGTGGTGTCAGTGAAGGGATTAGTCCTTATCCATGGCAGACCGATACTTCTATCGGTGATTGGTTTTACAGAACCGGACAAGAATATAAAACTTCGACTCAAATAATTCAGATGTTGGTTGATATTGTCAGCAAAAATGGTAATCTATTATTGAATGTTGTACAAACGCCCGAAGGTGATTTGGAAGATGATGTAATATACATTCTTAAAGATTTGGAAAAATGGATGAAGATAAATGGTGAAGCTATTTATGGTACTCGTCCCTGGTGTGTATATGGTGAAGGTCCGTCGACGGTTAAACCTCAACAAAAAGGAACTTTTGTGGGTCTAAAAGATGTAAGACTTTATGAATCAACCGATTTAAGGTTTACTACAAAAAATGGCAAACTGTATGCTTTTGTGATGGAGCATCCTACAGGTGATATTCATATCAAGCATATTACGGATACTCAAATTGTGAAGAAGGTGCGCCTCTTGGGTAGCAAGACGCTTTCTGATTTTAGGCAGAATACTGATGGGTCTTTGATCATTGTTAGCCCGAAAACATTTCCCGATTATCATGTATTAGTTTATGAGATTGAATTCAAACAGTAATTATTTGATTAATGATATAAATGTCTGATCGGTAATAATTTCGCGCTTTTAAGAATTTAAAAGGGCGGATTCTCAATAAAAGGACTTAAGTTTCACAATAGTGGAGCTTAAGTCCTTTTCGTAAAATGAGGATAATAATGCGTATATTGATATGTATATTATAAAGAGAGAAGTAAATTTTATACTAAAATTAAAATCGTGCGTTATTGAAGATTTATATGCGCATTTTGCGATTTAAGGAATTGGAGATCTTCATATATTCGTACAATAATTGACCTTATTATTATATATTTAGTAGAAAAATGAAGCATCGAATCTCGTTATTTATTATTATTGTGTCGTTGTTTTTTGATATTATGACCGATTTTATTTTACAAAATGTAGTGTTTGCAGGTTTGGTGCCCCCTCCATTTTACTTGTTGATACTACTTGTGCCTACTTGCACTATTTTAATAGCATCATTGTTATTAATGATTAATACTTTATCCTTTGATAATTTTTTACAAGTAACTGCAAAAGTCGAGCAAAAGAAAGAAGTCAATAAATTGGATGCCTGGCTCTTTAAGCAGGATGCCATTCACTTGAAATGATCGGAATATATCATTATATTCTAAAATATATAATATTTTTATTCAAACTAACTCACAATCTTATGAAAAAAAAAGTTTCAATTAACTCGGCAGAACAATTGTACAGCTTAGTAAAGCGATTGTT
>JALNVG010000090.1 GCA_023227685.1 Bacteroidaceae bacterium | reverse complement strand
TTATCAGGATTACAACAAGAGTTATCAGGATAAGAAGAGATGTCCTTCGGAGATCTTTGCTTGTTATTAGAATAACTCTTGTTGTAAATAGATTGACATACGGGCATAAAAAAAGAGCGATTAAAAACCGCCCCAACAATAAGGAATCCCCCATTGGGATCCTTTTTTTCTAAAAATCAAACAATCTTTGTTACCTAAAAACTAATAATCAATTTACCAATCTTAAACTAATACCCTAAATCTCAATACTTTTTACCTACTAAAGAATCACCTAATACCTTATTAACTAATTAAAACTAATACCATATAAATATTAAAAATGGATGAAACCATAATTTACTTTTAAAAAGTAACTTCATAAATAAAATAGCAATTTCACAACTGCACTGCAAAGATATGTATCTTAGACGTTACAGCAAAGCTTACTTAGTCAAAAAATGCAAAACAACTATATTTTCTTGATTTATATCAAAAAAACATAGTAGGAAACAGATGAAAAACGATATGTTTCACAACTTTTGCGTAACTTTGTAGCCATCTATGATTAAAGAATAAATAAATGACTTTTAATTACGACATTATCATTATCGGTGCAGGACACGCAGGCTGTGAAGCTGCTGCTGCCGCCGCCAACTTAGGCTCCAAGACTTGCCTTATAACGATGGACATGAACAAAATTGGGCAAATGAGCTGTAATCCAGCCATCGGAGGCATTGCCAAAGGACAGATAGTTCGTGAAATCGACGCATTAGGCGGACAGTTGGGATTGATAACAGACAAGACAGCCATACAATTCAGAATACTCAATCGTTCAAAAGGACCGGCAATGTGGAGCCCACGTGCTCAATGCGATCGTAATAAATTCATTTGGGCTTGGCGAGAAGTACTCGAAAACACGCCAAATCTGAATATCTGGCAAGACACCGTGCAAGAAATTTTAGTTGAAAATGATGAAATTGTCGGAGTAAAAACCGTCTGGGGCGTCACTTTCAAAGCCAAATGTGTGGTAATTACCGCAGGAACCTTCCTCAACGGATTGATGCATATCGGACACTGCAAATTGCCGGGAGGCAGAATGTCGGAACCGGCATCTTACAATCTTACCGAATCCATCGGTAACTATGGTATAAAATACGGTAGAATGAAAACCGGTACACCTGTGCGAATTGATAGCAGAAGCGTTAATTTCGATTTGATGGAACCTCAAAACGGAGAAAGCGATTTTCATAAGTTCTCTTTCAAAGATACCAGCATACGGCAACTTAAACAATTGCAATGCTGGACTTGTTTTACTAATTCCGAAGTTCATCAGATTCTTCGTTCCGGTCTACCGGACTCGCCTTTATATAATGGACAAATTCATAGTATCGGTCCGCGTTATTGCCCAAGCATCGAAACTAAACTCATTACTTTTCCTGACAAAGACAGACACCAACTATTTCTTGAACCTGAGGGAGAAACAACTCGCGAGATGTATCTGAACGGATTTTCTTCATCACTACCAATTGATATACAAATAGAAGCACTAAAAAAAATACCGGCTTTCAAAGATATCGTTGCTTATCGTCCCGGTTATGCAATCGAATATGACTACTTTGATCCGACACAATTAAAGCATACGCTTGAATCGAAAATCGTAAAAAACCTATTCTTTGCCGGACAAGTGAACGGCACAACCGGATATGAAGAAGCTGGAGGACAGGGTATCTTGGCCGGCATAAACGCTCATATCAATTGTCACGGTGGAGAACCCTTTACCCTGGCAAGAGACGAAGCTTATATTGGCGTTCTGGTTGATGACCTTGCTATTAAAGGAGTCAATGAGCCCTACCGGATGTTCACTTCACGCGCCGAATACCGCATACTACTCCGTATGGACGATGCCGATATGCGACTCACCGAACGTTCCTACCAAATAGGACTGGCAAAAAGAGATAGATACGATTTGATGAAGCGTAAAAAAGAAGCTATCGATTCCATCGTAGAATTTGTACAAGCCTACTCGATTAAACCAGCATTAATTAATGAATCACTTCAGAGATTAGGAACAACTCCTTTGAAGCAAGGCTGTAAGATGATCGAAATTCTAAATCGTCCGCAAATCACCCTGAACAATTTATCCGATAGCACCCCGGCACTAAAAGAGAAACTGGAAAAAACTACGGAAAAAGAACCAAATAGAAAAGACGAAATTATAGAGGCTGCAGAAATCCTTATTAAATACAAAGGATACATAGGCAGAGAACGCATCATTGCCAACAAACTTAATCGTTTGGAAAACATTAAGATAAAAGATAAATTCGACTATAATTCCATTCAATCACTAACAATTGAAGCCAGACAGAAACTGTCCAGAATCAACCCGGAAACTATTGCACAAGCCAGTCGCATATCAGGAATATCCCCCAGCGACATCAATGTGCTATTAGTTCTTTGCGGAAGATAGAAGCAAAGAGCAGCACACTGTTTCACGTGAAACAAAACGACGATAAATCGTTGCACGGAAACCTTAAACAGAAAATTAGAGATGGCAAAGAGAACTATTGAAGCTGAACGATTAAAGTACTTGAGAGGTATTGTAGACAACCTTCCATCAACGCCCGGCATATACCAATATCTCAATAGCGATGACAAAATAATATATGTAGGTAAGGCAAAAAATCTAAAACGAAGAGTTTACTCCTACTTCTCAAAAGATCATGGTCCAGGAAAAACCAGAGTCTTAGTCAGCAAAATACAGGACATAAAATATATCGTAGTAAACACAGAAGAAGATGCATTGCTGCTGGAAAATAATTTAATCAAGAAATACAAGCCAAGATATAATGTTCTACTGAAAGATGATAAAACTTATCCGTCGATATGCGTAAAAAACGAAGAATACCCAAGAATATTTAAAACAAGAAAAATCGCAAAAGACGGTTCAACCTACTATGGCCCGTACAGCCACATCGGAACAATGAATGCACTGCTGAATTTGATCAAGCACTTATATCCGCTACGTAACTGTAATCTGAATCTAAGCGACGAGAATGTAAGGAGCAGGAAGTTTCATGTATGTCTCGAATATCACATAAAAAACTGTGCAGGACCTTGTGTAGGATTACAGTCAAAGGTGGAATATCAAAAGAATATAGAAGAAATAAAAGAAATTCTCAAGGGAAATATTCAGGATATTAGCAAGCTGCTGATAGAAAAGATGGAAGAACTATCCGGAGAAATGAAATATGAAGAAGCACAAGTGCTTAAAGATAAATATACACTGATAGAAAACTACCGATCCAAATCAGAAGTAGTGAGCTCAATACTACATAACATAGATGTATTTTCAATAGAAGAGGGAGACAATAATTCCGTTTATATCAACTATTTACATGTTACTAAAGGAGCTATTAATCAAGCTTTTACTTTTGAATACAAGAAACGCTTAAACGAAACAAAAGAGGAACTGCTGGCGCTTGGCATCGCAGAAATGCGCGAGCGCTACGAAAGCCATTCTCCAGAGATTATCGTACCTTTTGATATAGACCTTGAGATGAAAAATACTATCTTCACAATACCTCAGCGCGGAGATAAGAAAAAGCTTCTCGACCTTTCGCTATTGAACGTCAAGCAATATAAAGTAGATCGCTTAAAGCAGGCGGAGAAATTAAATCCGGAACAAAGGGGCATACGATTGATGAAAGAAATTCAAGTGCAATTAAAGCTACCTAAACTTCCTATGCAAATAGAATGCTTCGATAACTCAAACATCCAAGGCTCTGATGCTGTGGCGGCATGTGTAGTCTTTAAAAAGGCAAAACCATCAAAAAACGATTATCGAAAATATAATATCAAATCGGTTATAGGACCTGATGATTATGCCTCGATGAAAGAAGTCGTAAGAAGACGCTACCAACGAGCCATCAACGAAAAAACTCCCCTGCCCGACCTCATCATAACCGATGGTGGCAAGGGGCAAATGGAAGTAACCAGAGAGATCATCGAAGATGAGTTGGGACTTAAGATACCTATCGCCGGCCTAGCTAAAGATTCAAGGCACCGAACTTCCGAGCTTTTATATGGGTTTCCGCCACAAGTTATCGGACTCAAACAACAAAGTGCCTTATTTAAACTGCTGGCACAAATGCAGGATGAAGTACACCGATTTGCCATTACTTTTCATAGAGAAAAGAGAAGCAAACATCAAATTGCCTCGGCTCTTGACCAGATAAAAGGCATTGGAGAAAAGACTAAAACAACATTACTCAAAGAATTCAAGAGTACAAAAAGAATAAAAGAGACACCAATTGAAAAACTGGAACTAGTTATCGGCAAAGCTAAAGCAAAAATCATCAAAGATAATCTATAAATCAAGATCAAAAATCAATCTTATTTTATAGATTTGCAAAATAGACAATAATAACAACATGAGAGTAGTCATACAACGAACAAGCAAGGCATCTGTAACAATAAAAGACCGAGAAAAAGAAACCATAGAGAAGGGACTACTAATACTCGTAGGCATAGAAGAAGCTGATAATCAGGAAGATATTGACTGGCTTTGCAGAAAAATTGTAAACATGCGAATCTTTGATGACGAAAATGGTGTAATGAATAAATCCGTTCTCGATGAAAAGGGTGAAATTCTAGTCATTAGCCAATTTACATTGCAAGCATCAACGAAAAAAGGCAACCGGCCCTCTTATATCAAGGCCGCAAAAGCGGAGATATCTGTTCCTCTTTATGAAAAGTTCTGCAAAGATCTTGAAAAAGCTTTAGGAAAAAAGATTAGAACCGGTGTTTTCGGCGCAGATATGAAGGTAGAGCTAGTAAATGACGGTCCGGTAACAATATGTATGGATACCAAAAACAAGGAATAAAATAAAAATGACAATAGAAGAAGCACAACAAGAGGTTGATGAATGGATCAAGAAATATGGCGTTCGCTATTTTAGTGAACTGACAAATATGGCCGTACTAACCGAAGAAGTTGGCGAATTGGCCAAAGTAATGGCAAGAAAATATGGTGACCAATCCTTTAAAGAGGGAGAAAAAGATAATCTCAGCGAAGAAATAGCTGATATATTTTGGGTATTGCTGTGCATTTCTAACCAAACGGGAACCAATTTAACAAAGGCTTTTCAACAAAGTATAGAGAAAAAAACAGAAAGAGATAATAAAAGACATATTAACAATCCAAAATTAAAATAAAATGGAAGAAAAGAATCAAACAAAAAGCAAGTACGAAATCGCATTATCAAAGTACAACATAAATTTAAACGACAACGAAATAGCCGGAGAAGTCGATAATTTAGTCCATGATAATATAGTAAAAAACAACACTAAAGCTGTAAAGGAATTCTTATTCAACTGCATAGACCTAACAAGTCTGAATTGTACAGATTGCGATACAAGCATCATGAAATTTACAGAAAATGTAAATAATTTTGATGATGAATTTCCTGATTTAAAGAACGTAGCATCAATCTGTGTATATCCAAGGTTCGCAGCTATGGTAAGGACCACTTTAGAAGTAGACGACGTGGATATCACTTGCGTTTCCGGTGGTTTTCCGTCATCGCAAACATTCAGTGAAATTAAAATTGCAGAAACGAACTTAGCTCTAAAAGATGGTGCTGACGAAATAGATATAGTGCTTTCAGTAGGCGATTTCTTGAATGAAGATTATGAAAATGTATGCGATGAAATTCAAGAAGCAAAAGAGTATTGCAAGTCACATATTCTGAAAGTAATTCTAGAAACAGGAGCCTTAAAAACAGCTCGAAACATTAAAAAAGCATCTATTCTTGCTATGTATTCCGGTGCAGACTTTATCAAGACATCTACAGGCAAAATAGAGCCGGCTGCCACGCCCAAAGCCGCCTATGTTATGTGTAATGCCATTAAAGAATATTATCAGAAAACAAACATTAAAGTAGGATTTAAGGCTGCCGGTGGATTAAAAACAATTAAAGATGCCTTGGTCTATTACACAATAGCAAACGAAATATTAGGTGAAGAATGGATGACTAACAAATTATTTCGGCTAGGCACAAGCAGATTGGCTAACCTCCTACTCTCTGATATTTGCGGTAAAGAATTAGTTAGATTTTAATAAGAAAAAAATATTTCATCTTTTTTCTTGTAAAATAGAAAAAAGATGAAATAATATTATTTCACCCTATTAACAACAAAGTCAGCATACATTTCAAGAGAAGAACGTACCTCTGATTGTGGAAATGAAAGAATAAGAGAAAGTGCCTTATCATGATAATCTTTCATTACCTGACTAGCATACTCAATGCCGCCTGAACGTTTTGTGAAATTAACAAGAAACTCAATTTCTTCGGCTGTAGCCGTACGGGATTTAACTTTAGCAGCATAATTTTCAGCCTTTTCATCAACGCTAGTTCTCAAAGCATAAATAGCCGGCAGTGTTAATTTACCTTCAATCATGTCATTACCCGTAGGTTTACCGATATTGGTATTATTATAATAATCAAAAATATCATCCTTAATCTGAAAACAAATTCCGATATATTGCCCTAATAATCGAGCTACTTCAAGCTGTTTGTCATTAACCTTAAGAGACAATGCACCAGCCATTGTACATGCTGAAAAAAACGCAGCAGTCTTCTTTTTAATCACATCAAAATATACCGATTCGTTAATTTCTTTATTGCTTATATTGGATAACTGTAGAAGTTCACCTTCAGACAAATTCTGGCCTAATTGGGAGATTATTTTTACTATTCGAATGTCATTCGTATAAACGGAATGCAACAAACTTGAAGCCAATAAATAATCACCGGATAATACAGAAACCTTATTATTGAAAATATCATTGACGGATGGTTGACCACGTCGCTCATCACTCTCATCTACAACATCATCATGTATCAAACTTGCCGTATGAAGAAGCTCAAGTGATACCGCCGCATGAAGAGATTCTACTTTAACTTCTCCATACATACGCGTCATCAACAAAAAAATTATAGGACGCATCATCTTGCCTTCGCTATGACGTATGTGCTTAAAGACTTCCGTCAAGAGAGGATTGGACGAAGAAAGAGATTGATTGAACAAGGTACAGAACTTATCCAAATCAGCCTGTATGGGAAGTTTTATCTTTGATAATTGATCCATAAAGATATCTTTTGGTTACAAAATTAATAATAAAACGCATACTAAGGTATTTTTTTGTATTTTTACGAAGAAAATTAAATATTTATATGGAATACGATAAAAAATTATTTCTTTTAGACGCATATGCACTGATTTACAGATCATACTATGCATTCATCAAAAACCCGAGAATCAACTCAAAGGGTATGAATACATCTGCTATCTTAGGATTTGTAAATACTCTCGAAGAAATCTTGAAAAAGGAAAATCCGACTCATATTGGGATCGCTTTCGATCCTAAAGGTCCGACCTTCCGACATGAGGTTTACGAGCAGTACAAGGCACAACGCGAAAAAACACCGGAAGATATCAGCCAGGCAATTCCAATTATTAAAGAAATAATACGCGCCTACCGCATCCCCATTTTAGAGGTACAAAGATACGAAGCAGATGATGTAATCGGCACGCTTGCTACTGAAGCGGGCAAACAAAATATACCGACTTTCATGCTCACTCCCGACAAAGACTATGCCCAACTCGTAAGCGAAAATGTCAAAATGTATCGTCCGAGGTATAACGGTGGTTATGAAATTATGGGTATAGAACAGATTAAGACAAAATATAAAATTCAAAACTCTTCACAAATCATTGACATGCTCGGGCTTATGGGTGACACCGCCGATAATATACCAGGCTGTCCGGGCATCGGAGAAAAAACAGCACAAAAATTAATTGCCGAATTTGGAAGCATCGAAAATCTTCTGGCTAATACTGACAAACTAAAGGGCGCACTGAAAAAGAAAGTTGAAGAAAATAAAGACAAAATTAATTTTTCAAAATATTTGGCTACAATCAAAACTGACGTCCCCATTAAATTGAACATGTACGAACTAGCCAAAAAAGATCCGGACAAAGAAACTCTAAAATATATTTTCACGAAGTTGGAATTCCGCACTCTTTTAGATAGAGTGCTTAACAGAGAGAATGATTCTGAAAAGAAAAAAGAAAACAAATCAACAGTAAAAAACCTTTTTGAAGGCGATTTGTTTGCGGAAAATACGGAGACTGGGGCAGAAGAAAAAAAAGAAATGAATTATGAGACAGCGGAATCACGCCATAGCGAATACCAACTCATTGATTCAAAGGAAGATAGAAGCAATTTAATTAAATTATTACTTACATCTAAAATTGTTGCTCTAGACACAGAAACAACAGGAATAAATGCAATGACCGCAGAATTGGTAGGTTTAAGTTTTTCTATGGCTGAAGATCAGGCTTTTTATATTCCCATACCTCCCCAAAGAAAAGAGGCTAAAAAAATTGTCGAAGAATTCAAGCCGGTTTATGAAAATGAAAAAATTATAAAAGTCGGCCAAAATTTAAAGTATGATTTAACCGTACTGCTCAATTACGATATTGAAATAAAAGGAGCATTGTTTGACACAATGGTTGCACATTATGTACTTCAACCGGAACTTCGGCACGGAATGGATTATTTAGCTGAAATATACCTCCACTATCAAACTATACATATAGAAGAACTTATTGGACCGAAAGGAAAGAATCAGAAAAACATGCGCGATTTAAATCCAAAAGAGGTTTACCGTTATGCAAGCGAAGATGCAGACATCACCTTAAAACTAAAAAACATTTTGGAAAAAGAGCTAAAAGAAAAAGATGCGGAAAAACTCTTTTACGAAATTGAGATGCCTCTCATTCCGGTACTTATCAATATGGAGAGAAATGGAGTTCTTATTGACACGGGAGCACTAAAGCAATCGTCTACCCTATTCACTAAACAAATGCTGAGTCTTGAAAAAGAAATTCAGCAAATGGCCGGTGAAACTTTTAATGTATCATCTCCGAAACAAGTTGGCGAAATCTTATTCGATAAACTTAAAATTGTAGAAAAAGCAAAAAGAACAAAAGGCGGGCAATATGTCACATCAGAAGAAGCACTGATGGAAGTGAGGCACAAACACGTTATCGTAGAAAAGATTTTGGAATATCGGGGACTCAAGAAATTACTGGG
>JALNVG010000089.1 GCA_023227685.1 Bacteroidaceae bacterium | reverse complement strand
GGAATAATCATAAAGATATACAAACACAGTACAATCGTTCACTGGCTTGGCAGTTACTACGCCGCTTTGGCCAATATATCGGGAATATTACTCATAACCCTTATCATGGGCCTTATTCGTCAGGCCCCAAACTTTGTACATCTTTCTGATTTACCTACTCATATGGGCCTTACCCAAATTCTATCCACATGGACCTTCTTCTTACAAATGTTATGGCTTTGCCTTATCCTATATACTGCAACCTTGCAGCAAATAAATAATTTAACTAAAAGAAATATTCCTTTTCTGTTCAATCATCTCGGTATTCTTATTATTGTAGTTGGTATGCTATGTGGTAGTGCAGACTTTCAACAGGTAGAAATTACCTCTAAACTTGGCAAAGCCGAATGTATAGGCATAGATAGAAACGACCATCTGCAGAAACTACCAATAGCTATAAAACTAAATAAATTTTCCATTAAATTCTATCCACCAAAACTAATGATAGTTGATAGGCTATCCGGCCAGGTACAACCCAAAGAAAAGCCTCAACAGCTATTGATAGACTCCTCTTTCACACAAGGAAAACTATGCAACTGGGATATTACACTTAAGAAATATCTTCCCGAAGCTGCCAATATCACTACAAGAGATTCCGTAAAATTCGTGCAGTCTCATTCCTATGGATCAACAATAGCCTTCTACATCGAGGCTATAAATAAGAAAACCAATCAACAACGTACCGGTTGGTTAAGTTGTGGCAACTTCTTGTTTCCCTCCCAAACTTTACAATTGAACAATACAGAAGATATCGTCATTTCTCAACAAGAACCTAGGATCTATACTTCGGATGTTACTTTATACACAGAAACCGGATTGATAAAAAACGAAAAAATAGAAGTGAATAAACCCTCCCATGTCAACGGCTGGGATATCTACCAACTAGGCTTTGATGAACAGAGAGGGAAATGGAGTGACATCAGTATTTTTCGTCTTGTACATGATCCGTGGTTACCTGTAGTATATACAGGTATCATTTTTCTAGCAATCGGTGCTTTTTGGGGACTAATTATAATACGGCGCCCCTCGAAAGCAATAACGTTTAAGGAGGAGAAGTCATGAATTGGAGCTATTTTACTACATTTGCTGTTATTTCTTCCATCTTATGGATAACAGGTGCTTTGATAGCTTGGAAAAAGAGAAATGTACAAATCGCAGGCATTTTCACAGGACTAGGGCTACTTGTCTTTTTCACCTTCATCATCGGTCTATGGATATCTTATAAACAACCACCGATGCGAACCATGGGTGAAACCCGTTTGTGGTATTCTTTCTTTCTATCCTTGGTAGGATTGCTAACCTACATTCGATGGCACTACAAATGGTTATTGGGATTCAGCACCACCATGTCTATTGTTTTTATCACAATAAATATTCTTAAGCCGGAAATACACAATAGAACTTTGATGCCCGCCCTGCAAAGTCCATGGTTTGCCCCGCACGTCACTGTCTACATGTTCGCCTATGCTTTACTTGGTGCAGCCACACTAGTAGCCATCTATCTTTTGTGGTTCAATCATACCAAAGATAAAGACAAGAAAATGCTAATGTGCGATAACTTAGTACAATTTGGGGTATCGTTCCTTACCTTAGGTCTGCTGTCCGGTGCTGTATGGGCCAAAGGAGCATGGGGACATTATTGGAGTTGGGATCCTAAGGAGACGTGGGCAGCCATTACTTGGTTTACCTATCTCTTTTATATCCATTACCGTTTAATTCATCCGAAAGAATACAGATTTGCACTTTATATCTTATTACTCGCATTCATCCTCTTACAAGTGTGCTGGTGGGGAATTAACTTCTTACCAAGTGCACGTGGAATAAGCGTTCACTCTTATGGATAACAGCGCAACAATAATTGACAAAAAGAAGAACTACATTCTATCAGGCACATCAATACCCAACAGTCCCATACCAAGACTAACAACCTTTGCTACATTGGAAGAAAGAACAATACGGAATATTTTCACCGCATCATTTTCTTCATGAAGAATACTATAGTCGTGGTAAAACTGGTTGAATTCTTTCACTAGATCGTAAATATAATTAGCAATATCCGAGGGACTATAATCATCTCCGGCCTGCTTCACTACAACAGCAAAATTGGCAACGGACTGAATTAGATTTTCTTCTTTTTCATTCAATTCAACACTAGTAGGGAGTTCTTTAGGAATGATAATACCAGACTCTTCCGCCTTACGAAGAACAGACTGAATTCGGGCATAAGTATATTGAATAAACGGTCCGGTATTACCATTGAAATCAATTGACTCCTTCGGATTGAATGTCATATTTTTGCGTGCATCCACTTTGAGAATAAAGTATTTCAAAGCACCCATACCTACGATACGAGCAATGTTATTCGCTTCTTCTTCAGTCAGGCCTTCAAGCTTACCGAGTTCCTTTGACGTATCTCTAGCCTGATTAAACATTTCATCCATCAGATCATCAGCATCAACCACCGTGCCCTCACGAGATTTCATCTTACCTTCGGGAAGTTCGACCATGCCGTAAGAAAAATGAACCAGATCTTTACCCCATTTAAAACCTAACTTGTCAAGCAGAAGAGAAAGCACCTGAAAATGATAGTTCTGTTCATTGCCCACTACATATATCATCTTATCAATGGGGTAATCGGAAAAACGCAACTCAGCCGTACCAATATCCTGCGTCATATAAACCGAGGTACCATCGCTGCGAAGCAAGAGCTTTTGATCAAGGCCTTCAGACGTTAGGTCGGCCCAAACAGAACCATCTTCCTTGCGATAAAACAGCCCCTTATGCAAACCTTCATCGACCTTTTTCTTGCCCTCAAGGTAAGTATTCGATTCGTAATATATCTTATCAAAACTGACACCCATACGACGATAAGTCTGGTCAAATCCCGCATATACCCAATCATTCATCTTTTTCCATAAGGCCCGTACATCAGGATCGTCAGCCTCCCATTTCACCAACATTTCGTGAGCCTCTTTCATTAAAGGAGCATTGGCTTCAGCCTCTTCCTTTGTCAGACCTTTATTCTCCATTAAATCAGCGACTTCGGCCTTGTAATGTTTGTCAAAAGCCACATAGTAATCGCCAATCAAATGATCCCCTTTCTTACCCGAAGATTCCGGCGTTTCGCCATGGCCGTACTTTAGCCATGCCAACATAGATTTACAGATATGGATGCCACGATCATTAACAATATTGGTTTTAATCACCTTATTCCCGTTAGCTTTCACAATATTAGCTAAAGAACTACCTAAAAAATTATTACGCATATGCCCCAGATGAAGAGGCTTATTGGTATTTGGAGATGAATATTCAATCATAACGAGCGGAGAAGAATTCGTGGCATCAACAAAGCCATATCGCTCATCGGCATTAATATTATTCAATAACTCTATCCAAGCAGCAGAAGAAATAATCAAATTCAAGAAACCTTTAACCACATTGAATCCAGCGATAGACGATTCATGTTGTTCCAAATATTCACCAATCTCTTGTGCCGTAAGCTCTGGTTTCTTTCTCGACATCCTTAGAAACGGAAACACAACAAGCGTCAAATGACCCTTAAATTCTTTTTTTGTTTTCTGCAATTGAATCTGTGCAACCGGCACATCTTGCCCGTAAAGCACCTTAAGTGCATCTTTTATTGATGCCGTGAGTTTTGCTTCTATATTCATCACTATTATCGTTTTTTCATTTGATTACAAAGATAAGAGATTATTTTTTTAAGATTTATCTTTTGATGAAGAATTATTCACCCCACGCTGATAAACAGACGGTGATACGCCGAACTGAGCTTTGAAACACTTACTGAAATAAAACGGATCGTTAATGCCTACACGATAAGAAACCTCTGCTACATTATAGTTCTCGAAGGATAACAGCAACTCGGCAGCCTTCTTCATACGCATAATTCGCAAATATTCGTTGGGAGAATAACCGGTAACACCTCGTAACTTCTTATAAAAAACCGTACGTCCGAGTTTCATAAGCTTTGCAAACTCATCAACGGTGAAGTCGGGGTGCGAAAGTGACTGATTGACGACTATCGTCAAACGTTCTACAAACTCCTTGTCACGATCATTCGAACAGACAGGGGGCTGAAGAATACCCGGCTCACTGGTATATTTCTTGCGCAACCTGTCACGCTGCTCTATCAAGCCGATAATACGTGCCAGCAGTAACTTGATGCTGAAGGGTTTCGTTACATAGGCATCAGCACCACTCTTAATGCCTTCCAGCTGTTTCTCCGATGAACCCAGCGCAGTCAACAAAATAACAGGAACATGGCTGGTATCAAAGTCCGACTTCAAACGCTGTGTCACCTCAAACCCATTCATGCCGGGCATCAATACATCACAAACTATTAAATCAGGATCTGTCTTCCGGGCTTGGGACAAACCGCTCGTTCCATCGGAAGCCGTCGACACATCGAAATAAGCACCTATCTCTTCTTTCAAAAGCTGACGGATATCATCATCATCCTCTATTACCAATACTTGCCGCTTCTTTTTATCCGTATTATACGTACCATCCGTATCAGGGCATAAGCAATCTGCACGGGATGAGAGTTCTTTCTTTTCCAACTTTTCTGATAACTCCGATAATTCATGAGCTTCTTTATTCTCTTCCTCCAACAGCACACTGTCGGCCACAAGAAAATCCTTCTCTTCATAAACTGACTTCTCGGTAGGAAGATGAACCGTAAATACCGAACCGCCACCTATCTTCGGCGCATATTCTATCGTACCCTTATGAACCCTTACCAATTCACTGGTCAGGTGAAGACCCACACCGATACTGTTACTCGAAAAACTGCTTTGCATAAAGCGACTGAACAGTTCACCTCGCTTATCCTTCGGGATGCCTACGCCGTTATCCGAAACTCGGATAAGCAAGCTTTTCGCTAATGCATCCACGTTTATCGAGAACACGATCTTACCACCCGATGGGGTATATTTAAACGCATTCGACAAGATGTTATAAGCCACTTTATCCAAATTACTCTTATCGATATACATTTTATATGACGAGACCGAAGGCTCGAAAAGGAATTCCATCTTCTTCTGCTCGGCAACATCTCCAAAACTCAAATAGATCTCATAGAGGAATGAGATGACATCTGTTTCTTCCAACGACAGGGCCAGTTTATTGTTTTGCATCTTACGGAATTCCAAAAGCTGATTGATCAGACGAAGCATGCGCTGTACACTTTTGTTCATCGTTTGCAAAGGATGAACAAACTCATGGGGAACGGACTTTATCTCTTGTATCTTCTCCATCGCGCCTTCTATCAAGGTGAGAGGGGTGCGAAACTCGTGAGATATATTTGTGAAAAAGACAAGCTTATATTCCGTAAGCTCTTTCTCTATTTGTATACGGTTCCTGAGACGGTTGAAATTTCCTATGATGTGAAAGGCAAAATAAAGACCTAAAAGCAGAAGCATTCCGTAGCACAGGTAAGCCCACCATGTAGCCCAAAAAGGAGGGGTAATCACGATTTTCAACACGGCATCGGTTTTGCTCCATACGCCGGCACTGTTGCAGGACCTGACATGAAGATAATAAGTTCCCGAATGAAGATATTTGTATGAAGCGGAATGTGCATCGGTCGATTTGCTCCAGCCTTTATCATAGTTGTCGAGTTTATACATGTACTTCGAACGACCGTTATCCGAATAATCCAAGGCGGAGAAATCTATGGCGATGGAATTCTGAAAATACTTCAGCATGATCGCACTTGAATAGGCCAATGAGGCTTTTAATGGCGAATCACCGATGTCCGGAGAAGTTAGGATGCCGTTTACATACAGATTCGTAAAGATGACCGAAGAGGCTGACGTACTATGTTTTATCTTTTTCGGATTGATTACGGTCAGGCCATAATTGGTTCCGAAAAACAACTGACCGTTAGAACCGTGGCAAACACTGTTTTCACTATAGACATTGCCCAAAGCATAAGAGGATAAAAAATAATTCTCAAACGTGAGAGTGACAGGATTGAATCGGGAAAGACCGTATTCCGTACCGATCCATAACTGACCGCTATCGTCTTCGATTATTGATTGAACTACGTCATTGACAAGGCCGTCGTCTGTATTGTATTGATTATATTTTAAGAACTTGTAATTATGCTGAGGAACACAAAGATTCAATCCCTGACCGGAGGTGCCCACCCACATCCGATGCTTGCTGTCCCGATATATATACTTAATCTCATTGCTGCAAAACTTACCGTTGGTATAACTGAAATGATGATAATCATTGCCGTCGGCAATCAGGGAATCAGGATTGAAGATACAGATGCCTTCGCTCGTTCCCAGCCAAATATATCCTTTGTCGTCTTCTTCGATGGAACGGATCATTCTCAAACCATATTTCGCCTGAAAAAAATGACGGAACTTATAACCTCCTGAAGACAACGGTACGGCTAAATCCAAACCTCCACCGAAAGTACCAATCCACATACGACCATGATGGTCACAGTGAATGGAAAATATATTATCCTCGGACAATGATGTTACGTCAGACGACTGATGACGATACCAGGTATCACCAACTTTCAAACCCTCACCACGACTTCCCATCCATATTTGACCCCCTTTATCTTTGGTCACAACATAGATGCTTGATGGAAAATATTGCTTTGGCCCCCTTGGCCGAAAATTAAGATCATAAGGATAAAGACCTCCTTTACGTGTACCGACCCAGATACAATCTTTATCCACACGAGCAAGCATTCGAATAGTATTCGAACGATCGAAAAGCTCTTTGTTTTCAGGGAAAAAACGTTCGGAACCCTCATTGAGAATAGTCAGATGAGTCAATCCGGAAAATTCGTTACTCAACCAGATTCCTCCATTCCGATCTTCTTTGATAAACAACAAGAAATCGCTACTAATATTACGGTCGGAAGCAAAATGCTCAAGTTTATCACTGGAGATATCATAAGCAAAGAGTCCATTGCCGTAAGTCGATATCCAAATGATGTTTCGAGAATCACGAACCATACTATATCTCTCAAAGTCTACATAATTTATCTTTTCGTTAGAAATGAGTTGAAACGTTTTGATGCCAGGCACACCTTTGATTTTACAATACACCTTTCCCGTATGGTTAAAAACGAGAAAATCGCCTTGCTTATCAGTGACTGTCTGACCGGATATCAAAGGGAAACGGACATCGGCACTGAACCGATGGGTAAAGAAATCATAATCGTATGTACCGTTATTAGTAAAGATAACCCATTGATTATCAACCAACAGACTTTCGGTAAAGGATATTCTCCTTCCCTCTTTGTCAGAAAGAGAACTCAAACGTTTAAACTTTTTCTTTGTATTATCGTAACTATAGAGTTCACAATTCTGAGTCAGGAAATAAGCCGTATTCTGATAGAAAAGAAAAGAAGTAAAATTTTTATCATTATTGAGTGTGCTGTTTTGACCATTGATAATGCCAACTAAACCTCGCCTAGTACCAATCCAAATATTGTTCTGATGATCTTCGGTGACGAAATTCACATTATTATCAGTTAAATTGCCTTGATCGGTACGATAAACGACGGAAGAAAAAAGACCGTCACTGTATTTTATCCGCCTGCAACCATTGCCAACATGCCAAAGCCAAATATCGCCATTCTTAGCAATGTATTGCTTTGAATAATTCTGATTCATCTCGCCACAACCAGTAAAGTCAACAAAACAGTTATTGCGCAAATCAAAGCAACTGTACAATTCAGGAGTGGTTGAAATCCAAAGGAAGTTGTTCTTATCCTCTGTAATATGTCGGATACGATTATCAGCCAAAGAAATCCCCGTACCAATCTTCGGGCGAAAAGTCAAAAAATTATTTCCATCGTATCGAGAAAGGCCGTTAAGAGTACCAAACCACAAAAAGCCTTTACTATCTTGAAAAACACATCGTACATTATTACTAGGCAAACCGTCATCGGTATTGATATGTTTATATCGAAGTTCTATATTGCCATAAGCATTGACTACTAAAACAAGAAGTAAACAAATAGTTATCAGATATTTTTTTTTCATAGATAACGCTTTAAGTAAATTGAAGGTAGCACAAAGATAAAAAAGATTCTCCATAAAAGAAAAAATAATTGGCAAATCTATAATTACCGCTGTAAAGTAATACCCATTAATCCAATAACAACATCATTGGATAGCGTTCTTAATATAAGATGACTTAAGGTCTTTGATGGCTGAATTGGCATGTCCAATAAAATACCTGCACCACCATTGATAGAGCGGTCATAAGCACCGGTAAGGTGTAACTTCTTACACAAATCACGACTAATCAAACCAGATTTTAATGCAATGCGATAAGGACGCGGATGAGATAAACAAAAAGCCTTTCCATCTTCAAAAAAGTCCTGTTCTATGGGACACCAATTATCAGGATTGACAAGATTCAAAACATCAGATGTTCCATCAGTATAATAAATACGGATAAGACCATTGGCTATATGACATTGCATATGATTAGTACTGCCCGCAAGCATCAAATAGACGTGCGAAGCGTGACCATCAAGCCGTATACTGAGGCTATCGGGATAATTATCCCACAAAGAAGTGAAAACTATATTTCTCCCTACTTTCGGTGTGCGGAAAGGAACACTCATCGGAGTAGAAAAGAGCCCCTTATGAGATAAACTACGAATTCCTGAATCATCAATATTAGCCATAAGCAAAGGATGGCACCACTCACCTATGCCCTGCGTTGGAATTTGCAACGTAGTATACGGTGAACGAGGTGAAATATATTTGTTTTTGAAAATATCAGTAACATTGGCATTGAAATCCTCATCCATATTTACCGGGAAACAAGTTGTACTATCCACTTGTGCAAATGATTCAGGAGAAGCAGTTTCCTGTGATCGTATTCTGATATTTACCGGATACCACCACTGCATCTGCCCCTGACGAAGTTGCACAAAAAAAGTATGATACCCATTTATATGATTGGCAATTGTTCCTTCAATCGCCTTCATATTTAATTTTAAATTCGAAAAGATTCCCTGAGGATCATAATACTTGATAATAGAAGCACCATGAGACACTTTGAAATGAAGCAGTTCTCCCGATTTTAAATTTATATCAATCTGGTGATTCTGTTTAAAAAACAAT
>JALNVG010000088.1 GCA_023227685.1 Bacteroidaceae bacterium | reverse complement strand
TCATGCTCAATTGTGTAGGCATCCAAATGTTTAATGCTATTACTAGGAAATATTTTCATATCTATATCTGTTGATTAGATTTCATCCTACAAATATAGGTAAAAAAAGTGTTTTTACTTTTATACATAGAATAAAAGTCGTATTTTTGCATCACTTTTAAAAAATCATCTTATGGACTCAATAAAGATAAAAGACAAAACATTCGTCGTATCCATTAAGGAAAAGGATATCCAAAAGGAAATTATTCGTGTGGCGGGCGAAATAAATCGTGATTTGGTAGGCAAGAATCCGATCTTTCTCTGTGTGCTTAACGGCGCATTTATGTTTGCTGCCGATTTAATGAAACGCATTACGATTCCTTGTGAGATTTCTTTTGTTAAACTGGCTTCTTATCGGGGACTGATGTCTTCAGGAAAGATCAAAGAGGTCATTGGATTGAATGAAGACATTACTGATCGTACAGTTGTAATTGTAGAAGATATTGTTGATACAGGGCTTACCATGCAGCGTCTCATCGAATCTTTGGGCACTCGCTCACCCAAGGAAATTCATATTGCATCTTTATTGGTGAAACCGGAGAAACTGGTTGTTGAACTGAATATTGAGTATGCGGCTATGAGTATTCCTAATGATTTCATCGTCGGTTTTGGATTGGATTATGATGGATATGGTCGCAATTATCCCGATATTTATACTGTAACAGAAGAAGGTTAACTATTAATTTTATATAGAGAAATGTTGAATATAGTAATTTTTGGTGCTCCCGGTTCAGGTAAAGGAACGCAAAGTGAAAACATAGTAAAGAAGTATGGTATTAATCATATTTCTACCGGTGATGTACTTCGTGCTGAGATAAAGAACGGTACCGCCCTTGGAAAGACAGCCAAAGGTTATATCGATCAGGGTCAATTGATTCCTGACGAGTTGATGATTGATATACTTGCCAGTGTCTTTGATAGTTTCAAAGAAAGTAAGGGCGTTATCTTCGATGGTTTTCCTCGTACGATAGCACAAGCTGAGGCTTTGAAGAATATGCTTACTGAAAGAGGCCAAGGTGTTTCGGTGATGCTTGATCTTGAAGTTCCTGAAGATGAATTGATGACACGTTTGATTAAACGTGGCAAAGATTCCGGACGTGCCGATGATAATGAGACGACAATAAAAAAACGTCTTGCCGTTTATCATTCACAGACATCTCCACTTATAGACTGGTATAAAAAAGAAGGTCAGTATCATCGTATCAATGGATTTGGTGAGTTAGATCGTATTTTTGCTGATATTTGTACTGCTATTGCGAGCGTTAAGAAATAAACGCTGCATTAGAATGTGTACTTTGTTTTTCTTCAATTTCCATTAATAATTAAAGTTGTGGCAGAATCAAATTTTGTAGATTATGTTAAGATCTATTGCCGTTCCGGTAAGGGCGGTGGAGGCTCAACACACATGAGGCGTGAGAAATTTGTCCCCAACGGAGGCCCGGATGGTGGCGATGGTGGAAAAGGAGGTGATATAGTTTTACGTGGTGATCGTAATTATTGGACCTTGCTGCATCTAAAATTTGATCGTCATGTAAAGGCTGATCATGGAAGATCAGGTAGCAAGAAAAAAAGTACCGGTCGCAATGGTAAGAATGCATATATTGATGTACCTTGTGGTACAGTGGCATATGATGCCGAGACAGGTAAGTATATTTGTGATGTAACCGAAGACAAACAAGAAGTTGTGCTGCTCAAAGGTGGTCGTGGAGGTGAAGGCAATTGGCATTTTCGTACTTCAACCCGTCAGGCCCCACGCTTTGCTCAGCCCGGTGAACCGATGCAGGAGATGTTTGTCGTTCTTGAATTAAAATTGTTGGCTGATGTTGGTCTCGTCGGATTTCCAAATGCAGGTAAGTCTACGTTGCTTTCATCAGTTTCCGCAGCCCGGCCTAAGATTGCCAATTATCCATTTACCACACTTGAGCCAAATCTAGGTATTGTGCCTTATCGCAATAATTTGTCTTTTGTCATGGCCGATATTCCCGGTATCATCGAAGGTGCGAGTGAGGGCAAGGGCCTTGGCTTGCGTTTCCTGCGACATATCGAGCGTAATTCCTTATTGTTGTTTATGGTGCCTTGTGATACCGATGACATAAGAAAAGAATATGATATTTTGTTGAACGAGCTTAAGAATTATAATCCTGAGTTGCTGGATAAGCAACGTGTACTGGCAATTTCTAAGTGTGATATGATCGATCAGGAGTTGATGGATGAAATTGAGCCGTCGCTTCCCGATGATATTCCTCATGTGTTTATATCTTCCGTAGTTGGTTTGGGTATTCAGTCCTTGAAAGACATCCTTTGGGTAGAATTGAACAAAGAAGATAATCGTATTTCTGCTCCGATAGAAGAGAAGTCCAGTCCAGTCCATCAGTCCAAGGACGTAGAAAAGTTAAGACAGGAATTGAAAGAAATAGGCGAGGATATTGATCTTACTCCTGAGGAAGACGAAAAAGAAGATTCATTCGATGATATCGATTTTGAATATGAAGACGATGATGATGAAAAATGAAATCTATCGTAAAAGATAAAAGAATATTGGGATATGAGTCATTGAGCTCGTTTCCCAATATTTCTCATTTTGTAACTACTCGGGTGGGTGGTTGTAGCATAGGCAATTATACGTCTTTCAACTGTTCGCCTTACTGCGGTGATGATTCTGAATCTGTCCGTAGAAATCAGGTTCTGCTCTGTTCTGAATTATCCATTACTCCCGATCAATTAGTCATTCCTTATCAAATCCATAGCACGAATAGTTTGTTGATTGATCATGCTTATCTGTCAGCTTCACCCGAAGTTCGACTTAAAAAACTTTACGGTAAAGATGCCTTATTGACTGATTGTCCCGGCCTTTGTCTTTGCATCTCTACAGCCGATTGTGTTCCTATTTTACTTTATGATAAAAAACATCAGGCGATAGCTGTCGTCCATGCCGGATGGCGGGGAACAGTAGATTGTATTCTTTCAAAAGTATTTGAAGAAATGGACCAGGCTTTCGGAACTCAGGGAGATGATGTTGTCGCTTGTATCGGTCCGAGTATTTCACTCGATTCTTTTGAAATAGGAATAGAAGTATATGATATTTTCAAGAAAGGTGGATTTGATATGGGGCGTATTGCTCGTTGGCATGATGAATCCAGAAAATTTCATATAGATTTATGGGAAGCCAATCGTGAACAATTAATTGATTGCGGTATTTCACCGAGGCAGATTGAGTTGGCTGGAATATGCACGTTTAAATCACACGATATATTCTTTTCAGCCAGAAGATTAGGAGTGAAGTCCGGTCGTATATTGTCAGGAATCATGCTTCGGAAATAAAATATATAAAAATGTTTGACATAAAGATTTCTCAAGAGATAAAAGAAGCCTGCCCTGCATTTGCAGGTGCCGCTGTCTATGCGAAAGTCAAGAATTCAGTTCATAGCGAAGGCCTTTGGAAAGAAATAGAGTTCTTTGCACAAGGGCTTATATCTACAACAAAGATGGAAGACATCAAACTACAGCCGGCTATTGCAGCAACGCGCGAGGCTTATAAACGTTGTGGTAAAGATCCCGGTCGCTATCGTCCTTCTGCAGAAG
Organism: Bacteroidaceae bacterium; assembly: GCA_023227685.1. GTDB lineage: Bacteria > Bacteroidota > Bacteroidia > Bacteroidales > Bacteroidaceae > JALNVG01. The sequence goes on along the minus strand of JALNVG010000088.1, from coordinate 5,639 downwards.
CTTTGCGCCGAAGGTTAATGCGTGGTATTCCTTTATATCAAATAGATACATTGGTTGATTTAATTAATCTCGTTTCGCTGTGTACCGGATATTCTATCGGTGGCTTTGATGCCGACAAGATACAAGGCAGCAGTTTAGTGCTTGGTATCGGCAAAAAAGATGAACCTTTTGAAGGTATCGGCAGGGGAGTGCTTAATATTCAGGGCTTGCCTGTATATCGAGATTCCGTAGGCGGTATCGGTACGCCGACCAGTGATAATGAGCGTACTAAAATGGATGTAAATACTACTCATATACTTGCTTTAATCAATGGTTATAGCGGTAAAATCGGTCTTGACGAAGCGGCGCAAATGACTCATCGATTGTTGCAGTCTTATGCCGGATCAGAAGATAGTGAAATATTTTTTTATGGGTAAATCTTTGGTGGATTAGAATAACTTAAGTACATTTGCAAGCTAAAATGTTTAGCTTTTATTTCTTATATCATGGGGCTGACCGGATTTGACAGCGGGCAGAAAGTGTGGGTAAGCATGCAGTGCGTCGATAATTTGCACTTAAATCTCAGTTTTCAAAATTTTATCTGGCGAAACAAATTACGCTCTTGCTGCTTAATCGAATCATAGTAGATTAGCTTAATCCTGGCACTAGGTGCTAGGACGAGACATCACTCGGAAGCAGTTGCTCCGAAGCATTCCGAATCAGTGGTGCAGTTAAATCGGGGATAATTGATAGTAGCTTCGTGCTATCAATGAAACTTTAGAAGATAAGGCAGAAATTGATGGCTTTGGTTCTGTTTCTGCACGAAAAATTAGGCAAAGATAAGCATGTAGAAAGCTTATGATTTCCTCGTTTGGACGAGGGTTCGATTCCCTCCAGCTCCACAAAGTAGATTTTTTTAAAATCGATTTAAAGGGAAAAGTCCTTCTAATTCAATTAATAATTGATTTAGAAGGACTTTCTATTTTTTGTCGCATAGGAATAAAAGTTAATATTATCCATTTATAAGCAGTAATATAAATGTCGGTAGGAGATGTTTTTACTGATATAAAAATCATCCAAGAAGGTAGTAAATAGAGAATACTTAAACATTCAAATTAAGTATATAATCTTCTTCCTTTAAGCAATTTCGCTTCTTTATTAATATGCTTTTATTGCTTAATTTCTCCGTCCCCCGTACGAAGTCTTTCCGGCCCGTGTATGGGGGCTATATATCCCACGTACGGAAACTATATATCCCGCGTACGCGGGATAGAGAATTTGAAATGATAAAAGTGTATAATCTAAGAGCAAAAGACAATTAATTCAATTGATAAACTAATTGTTGTTTATTATAAAAAACAATATTGATAAGAATAAGAAGTCTCATTTTTGCCTTTTTATATTTGTAAGAGTTATTTCTCCGGTGGAAAAAGTTTCTTATTCTTAATCTATACCCCAAAGTTCGACAACGTTTAACATTAATTTAAAATATACTCATCTACAGAGAGATCGCCTTTCGGCAAGAGGCGTCTTACAACGCCTTGACGAGCATCAAGTCGCTCGGTTATATCTCCTGTATGGTAACTTCCGGCAAACTATGATGCGGCCTACGATAATTGTAATACTCAATAAATTTGGCAATTCCTTCTCGGAGTTCATATCCGTCATCGGCAGGATTCAGGTAAATGTATTCCTGTTTGATAGTACGCCAGAAACGTTCTACCCAAAGATTGTCCTTACATCTGCCTCTGCCGTCCATAACTGATACGGATATGATGCTCTTGCAGACACTTTATCCAACCTTCAGTGGTATATTGACAGCCTTGGTCGGCATTTATTATTTCAGGTGCACCATGTTTAGAGATACACTCTTCAAGAAGAGCGATACAATTACTTGCAGACAGATCATTGCTCGGTCTCCACCCCACTATGAACCGGCTATACACATCGATAATGGTATACAGGTACATAAACCCACGTCCCATAGGTATGTAGGATATATTCGTACTCCAAATTTGGTTAGGATGCTTCGCCTTAATGTCCCTGAGCAGGTAGGAATACACATACTTTGTCCTACTGCCTTTAGAAAGGCATTTCTGAGGGTAAATGCATTCCACGCCCATGACTTTCATCAACCGACTGATACGCTTATGGTTTACTTTAAGTCCATGAAGGTGGAAGAGATCCACAAAATTCTGTACACCCGTCGCCGGATGCTCTAACAAAATTTCATCCATCTGCTTCATCAAATTCAAATTTGCCTGCGATTCCTTTTTAGGATCATAGTAGAAGCGACTTTTGCATATATGCATCTGACCGCAAAAATGGTTGATGCTCATTTCGTGAGGAAGCTTCTTACCGAGTTCCATTATCTGACTTTTAGTCCGGCATCCTCACAGGCTCTCGCAAAAAAATCATTCTTAATTGTCAATTCCCCTACTTTTTTCAAAAGGCGGTCTTTTTCTGCATTCAGATCCTTGACTAACTTCTCTTGTGAGGTATCCGATTTGGCGAAGGCGGCACTTGCCTTTTGCAAAAACTCGGTTTTCCAAACAGCAATCTTTGAGGGAGAAACCTTGAACTCTTTTGCCAGCTCGTTCAATGTCTTTTGTTCCTTGATGGCCTCTAAAACCACTTTGCCCTTGAAGGAGGCCTCAAATTTACTTCTACGTCCCATGACATTCACTTTTTTTTTACGGTACAAAAGTATAAAAATATTCTTTAACTTATGCATCTGTCTAATTTTTGGGGTATATTATAACTTTTGAGAAATTACCAGCTCCAGATAAAGGGATGATCTTCAGAGTAAGGACGGAGGCGAAAGACTATCTACCGATGATGACCCCTTGTGCACGCTGTAGAGCAGATGCGGCCGGCCTTTTGGGGCAAGATTAAAAAGAATCGTATGCTATTCTTCGTCAGGTCACTACTCATCAATCAGATTTGGCTGCCCGTCCGTATGTGGCTGTGGCTTCTTATGAAGGACTTTTGGTCAATCAGCATTTAGGTGAATCGGAAAGCGTTTATATCTATGAAAAATCTCCCAATGGTTTTAAATATGTAGAACAGCGGGTTATGCCACTATCAGGTGGAGGAGACCAACGTTGGATTAATGTAGCTAAATTATTAAAAGATTGTCGCGCTTTGCTTGTGGGAGGTGTCGGACCTAATCCGAAATCTATTTTAAAGGAATCCGGGTTACATATCATACAGATGACAGGGATGATAGACGAAGGATTGGAAGGCGTATACGATAATAAGGCCATACGTACAATAAAAAAAGAAGAGAGGTTTAATTGTGGTTCAGGAGGATGTAAGGGTGATGCCTTAGGATGTGGATAATTTCATCAGTCATTATAAGTATAAAATATTAAATACAGAATATTAATCATATAACAATTAGATGTATGAAAAACCGGATTATCATATATAGGTATGCAATTCATTTCGTTTGAGTGAGATCGTTCAGGGATATTGTAGCCAGCATGGTGCACCGGCATTGGTGCCTTATATTTTGGAAGAATGTTCGGATCGTGGCCTTGATGTGGCAGTATCGATTACTGGCTGCTTGAATCTTTATTCCCAAGGTCCGGTTGTTGTCATACAACCTAACAATTATTGGTACGGTGGAATAGATTTGGAAGAGAAGGTGGATGAGTTTCTTGACGCGTTAGAAGAAGGGAAGCCTTGTGAGAAATATTTAATCTCAGAATGAAGGAAAAAGGGAATTTAGATATTATAGATTCCACTTTACGTGATGGAGAACAAGCACCAGGTGCTGTATTTTCATTGAAAGAGAAAATGCATATTTGCGAAATGCTTGATAAAATAGGTATTCCGGAAGTGGAGTTGGAAACTCCGGCGATGTCGGATTCTGATGTAAAAGAGATTCGTACGATTGTTGATCAACAGATGTCGTTTCGATCGTTGGTATGGTCGCGATTTTGTAAAAAAGATATTGATGCAGCAGTCAAAACACATGCGAAAGGTATACATATCTCATTGCCCGTTTCTTCTGTTCATTTGGGTGCTATGGGTAAAGACAAAGAGTGGGTGAGGGTTAATCTCAGGAATGCTGTAAATTACGCCCGTGATTATTTCGAATATGTTACGATAGGCGCTCAGGATGCATCACGTGCGGATATGGTTTCTTGGAAAGTTATATAGGAGAAGCTTTGACTTTTGGCGTTACACGTATTCGATTTGCAGATACGGTGGGCATTATGAACCCTATTTCCGTGAATCAATTGTTCATGAAGTTATCCAAGAGTTTTCCGGCTATGCCTTTTGAATTTCGCGGCCATAATGATTTGGGTATGGCGGTTGCCAATACTTATATGGCTTTAATGTCCGGGGCTCAAGCGGCCAGCGTTACAGTCAATGGATTAGGTGAGCGTGCGGGAAACGCCGCACTTGAAGAGGTTGTAATGGCTATGGAACTTAGTGGAAAAAAAAGTTTGGGTTTGCATAAAGAATATTTCAAGGATCTTTCGATGTTTGTAGAAAAAGTATCTTGCAGACTTTTTTCATTTTCGAAGCCGATTACCGGAAAGTATGTATTATCTCATGAATCAGGAATTCATGTTCAGGCATTGATTAAAAACATGGAGGCATATCAAATTATTAGTCCTGAATCCATAGGTGCTTCTGAACCTTATTTTATTATAGGAAAGCATAGTGGGCGAGGTGCATTAAATGATTTCTTTTCAAAAAGAGGGGTATTTCTTTCTTCTGAAGAAAGCAACTTTTTGCTTAAATACGTGAAGAATAAGGCTACTCAATTAAAGCGGGCTTTAACAGCGGATGAATTACTTTTTTTCTATAAGGAATTAAAGTTGTGAATGTGAATTGTTTTTCTTGAAGTAAAAAAAATGAGCGAAATAGGTTTTTTAAGTCCTCTATTAATTAGTGGAAAGTTATCGTTATTTACTACTCTGATTCTTTTTATAATCGGAATGCCTATAGCGTATTGCTTTTCTTATTCTCATTTTCTTTTTCGTTCTATTTTCGAGGCTTTTGTTTGTATGCCAATGGTCTATCTCCAACTGTTATGGGCTTTTATATTCTTATCGTGTATAGTCCTAGAAATTGGTTTGGTCATATGTTAGAGCATTTTTTTGTTGTACGGTTGGCTTTCTCCTTTTCCGGTATTCTTATCGCCAGTGTCATTTGTTTCTTGCCTTTTATGGTACAACCTTTGCAAAATGGATTGTCAGCTCTTCCCATTAGTTATCGTGAAGCGGCATATACTATGGAAAAAAGTCCTACTGTTACATTTTTCACTGTATTGTTGCCTAATATTAAGGGTAGTATCATAACTGCAGTAGCCATGACTTTTGTTCATTGTATGGGAGAATTCGGCGTTGTTCTGATGGTAGGTGGAAATATGCCGAATGTTACGCGTGTAGCTTCTATTGCTATATATGATGAAGTACAGGAAATGGATTATGACTTGGCAAATAAATATGCGCTGACCCTGTTCCTTGTTTCTTTTATTGTACTTATTGCTATATATGGAATAAATAATTCATCTAAAAATAAGGTTAAATGAAAGATATGTCAATAGATATAAATGTAAACCGTATGATGAACACGCCAAATGGCAGAGAGGAACTTCATCTTGAGACACATATTCCACAAGGTGAATTTGTTTGCGTGTT
>JALNVG010000087.1 GCA_023227685.1 Bacteroidaceae bacterium | reverse complement strand
TTTTTGTTATCTCTGTATATGTACCTAAATTATTTCTTCATGCCCTGTAAAATTATAGAACACTCTATCTTTGAACTGTTGCTGAAATAAGGCATATTTATCTACACCGGTACAGTGGCACACACCCAACCGTTTCGGCAAATTTATTCCTAAGAAAGTGGATATGATTTCGAATTTTTCATCAACAGCTGTGTGGATGTGAAATCCACCAAGAACAAGTTTCAATGTCGATTTCGGAAATGCTTCTTGTACGGACTGTATAATATTAGTAATACCTCGGTGCGAACAGGAACTGAGAATAGAAAGATTCTTTCCGTTTTTCAATGCAATGGCCAGTTCATCTTCAAAAGTATCTGCAATAATATGGTTGTCTACTTTTGTAAAGAAGTTCTCGAAATGTGTATCCTTTTTATCTGTTATTTTTAATTGTGGACAGACAAAAAGGCCTGGAACAATTTCCGAAATTTCTTCAATCGGGTGAAAACGTGAAAGATCCAAGTTCTCAGGATGAGCAATACCGTTTTCTATTTCATTTTTATATTTATGCTGAAAGATTTCCTTCTTGCAAATGATCTCCGCTTTTTTATTGGCATTCATGAAGTATCGAAGCCCGCCGGTATGATCATTGTGCCCATGTGAAAGAACAAGATAGTCAATTGTAGTTAAATCAATGCCAAGGATGCGAGCATTACGAACAAATAAGTCGGATGCGCCGGTATCTAAAAGTACCTTACGTTCTCCGGCTTGGATATGAAGGGAAAGGCCGTGCTCTGCGCACAGACCTTTTCCGTATACACAATTTTCTACAAGAGTTGTTATTCTAAACTCCATGTTTTTAATCAAGTATAGTTACCCAATTATGAATATCGGGTTTGTCGCCATATTGAATGCCAACTAGCATATTATATAACTTGGTACTGACAGGTCCCGGTTTGCCATCTTTTGAGAAGACATAACTTTTATTCTTTTCTATATCATCAATACGTTGAATCGGGCTGATAACAGCAGCTGTTCCGCAAGCTCCAGCCTCTTCGAAAGTATTGAGTTCTTCTTCTGGAACAGGACGACGCTCTATTTTTAATCCCATATCTTCGGCCAATTGCATCAAGCTTTTGTTTGTAATAGATGGAAGGATGGAGGTAGATTTCGGTGTTATATAAGTGTTATTCTTTATTCCGAAGAAATTGGCTGCACCGCATTCGTCAATGTATTTTTTCTCTTTGGCATCCAGATAGAATTCACTTGAATAACCTTTGTCGTGGGCTTCTTTGTTTGCACGTAAACTAGCAGCATAATTGCCACCAACTTTATAGATGCCAGTACCCAGAGGAGCAGCACGATCATATCCTCGGATAATAACGTATGGATTAGTAGCAAAACCACCTTTGAAGTAAGGGCCAACCGGTGTAACGAATATAATAAATGTATATTCAGTGGAAGGATGAACTCCAACTTGGGCACCTGTACCGATTAGTAATGGGCGGATATAGAGTGTAGCACCTGATTCGTATGGAGGAATAAAGCGTTCGTTTAATTTTACTACTTTTTTAACTGCCTCTTCAAAACGTTCAGTAGGTAGTTCCGGCATCAGGATTCCGCGACAAGTAGATTGCAGACGGGCTGCATTTTCATCCATGCGGAAAACACGGGTTTTACCATCTTTACCACGATAAGCTTTCAATCCTTCAAAAGCTTCCTGACCATAATGCAAACAAGTTGCAGCCATGTGTAGGTTTACATATTCACTACTACTGATTTCCAATTCACCCCATGCATTATTGCGATAGGTGATTCTTACATTATAATCTGTCTTGATGTATCCAAAAGACAGATTAGACCAATCTAAATCTTCCATTTTATTATATGAATTATTCTTTTACTAATGAATGCAAAAATAACTTTTATTCTCCAGAAAATTGCTTTTCCTGCAATAATTTTTCTATTTCCTTATCTGCTTTTGTTAATCTTTCAGAACAAAACGATATGATGTCATTGGCTTCTTTGATTTTATTGCTCAATTTATCAATATCAAGTTCGTTGTCTTCAATCTGATGAACGATCGTTTCTAAGCGTTCCATGGCTTGCGAATAGTTTTCTTTCTTCTTTTCATTCATGATATTTAGTCTTTATTTGTTTGATCTGATATTTCATTCACTGTAGAAAGAATATTGCCTTTTGATAGTTTTGTGATTAGTCTATCACCGGCAATTATTTTTGAAGCATCTGTTATGGGTTTTCCGTCTTTCAATGTGATACTATAACCTCGTTTCAATAACCGTTCGGGTGAGGCATCTGTTATCTTTTGTTTATGCATTGCTAGTCGGTGATGTTCGTGTGATAATAAGGCTGTCGTAACTTGATATAGGTCTTTCTTTATAGATATAAGCCTGATGCGTGCATTAGAAAGTCTTTGGCTCACTAACGAAGGAATTGTGGCCTTAATTTTAGAAAGCTTTTCTTTGTTTTTATCTAAAATGGAGAGTACGCCTTCTTGTAAGCGGGTAGATAAATCTTTCAGTCTGTCTTCTACATCAGTCAGACAATGTATCAATAATTCAGCAGCGGCAGTGGGCGTTTTTACTCTGGTGTGTGCTACAGAGTCGATAACCGTATCATCGCGTTCGTGGCCTATCCCGGTAATGATCGGCAAAGGAAATTGTGCGCATGCGGCTGCAAGCAGATAAGTATCAAAGCCTGACAAATCAGAAGTTGCTCCTCCTCCGCGAATGATTACTACTACATCAAACTCATCCAGCCTGGCGTTGATTTTATCAAATGCCGATAAGATTGATTGCTCAACCTTGTTTCCTTGCATGACAGCAGAAAATAGTTCTGTATAAAAGTAAAAGCCATGTGTGTTTTGTTGTAGCTGATCGGAGAAATCACCGTATCCGGCAGCTGTAGCCGAAGAGATTATGGCTATGCGTTGCGGAAGCATAGGCATTTCCAACTCTTTATTCATGTTTAACACGCCTTCTTCTTCCAACTGCATTAAAATTTCATGGCGACGGCGTGCCATATCACCTAAAGTGTAAGAAGGGTCAATGTCTAAAATATTTAATCCGTAGCCGTAGAGACTGTGAAAATTTATAGTTACTTGCACAAGGACTTTAAGACCTGAGGTGAAAGTTTGACCTGTTGCTTTTTCAAAATAAGGTTTTAATAATCGAAATGTATCGCGCCAGATGTATCCGCGGGTTTTTGCTACAAGACTATTCCCGGTGGAATCTTTTTGAATGAGTTCCAAATAGCAATGTCCGTTGGCATTTTCACGCACGTCACTCACTTCAGCTTGTACCCAATAGGCATCGGGCAAGGCTTGTTCCAAACTTTGCTTGACGAGTGAGTTTAATTCATAAAGTGAGATGTATTTCATTTATTGATAAAGTTAAAGTATAATGAAAATCATTTCTGTTGTGTATCCTTTTTTAATCCCATTTGATAGGCTTTCCACATATCCGGTAATCCGTAACCGTAAATATTATTGGGATAATCTGATTGGTTGGATGATTGACGAATGATATGTAGCAGTTGCTTGGCTGTTAATTGTGGAAAGGCTTGCCATAAACAGGTAGCCATACCACAAATAATCGGTGCGGAGAAAGAGGTCCCGTTTCCTCGACTAAGAGTTCCGTCCGTACCCATGATTGCTACGGAAATGCCTAAACCTACTACGTCAGGTTTTATCCGATGATCTGCAGTGTTGCCAACGGAAGAGAATGGTGTAAGAATTCCCATGGAATCAACAGCACCTACGGCCAATATGTTGTCCGCATCAGCTGGAGGTGTGATTTTCTTCCAAGAAATAGCACCTGCATTGCCGGCACTGCAGGTAAGAAATATCCCCTTGTTTGCAGCGTGTGATGCTTCACGTGAAATTAAAGCATAATGTCCATTTAAGTCGCGATAACGATAATCTTTCGAATTATCGTCAAAATTATAATAGCCTAATGAAGAATTAACTACATCTACCCCCACACTATCTGCATATTCGATGGCTTCCGACCAATAATCCTGTTCTATGAGATTTTCTGAATAAACGTCTTCGGTGCGGAGGAGCCAATAAGAAGCTTCGGGCGCTGTGCCAACCATATGATAGGGCTGATTCATAGCCATGCATGAAAGGACACTGAGACCATGACTGCTTTCGGCAAAAAGGTCAGCTTTGGAATTTACAAAATCTTTTGTGCCCAGTATGTGTATGTTTCTTAAGGCTTTAATGCGATCTGCATTATGAAAACCTGCGTCAAGAATAGCGATAACCATTCCTTGTCCTTTATAACCTGCCTCATGAAGTTTATCTCCATTGCATATTTTTATTTGAGTTGTGGCACTGCCATAATACAAACTGTCTTTTGTCCATTTGGCTTTGCTTATTGAATCACGCTTATTAGCCCTCATTATTTTTGAAGATTGCCAAACCTTTATAGCAGAACTTACAAACGGTAGTTTAAGAATATTGTTAATGAGGGAACTGTCATTGCATGAAACGGTTACAAAATTTTCCCATTTACCTGTAAGCAGTACATGTACTCCATTTTGCTGAATAATATTGATGTATTTTTTGCAGACCGGCAAGTCCGTAGAATCAATGGCGAGATGTTGTCTTTGTCTCCTGGCTATTGATTTTTCAGAAAGAAACTCTTCTGGATGATTTAACGAAAAGGTTGTTGTGGTCTTATTTTTTAATAGTATACGATATTTCAATGAATCTTTAGCCAATTCTACAATGGCATTTTCAGGAACTGTAGAATATTCAACGGTTGTTCTTCCTGTGGAGGCTTTGCCTGCTAAGAAATTTTCTATTATTGTATTTTGTGTTAGATTATTCTGTATCAAAATAGTTTGTGATAAAGTACCTTGTGGTGAACTATCTTGTGCCGAAGCGCAATATCCCATAGCTAAACTAACGGTAAACAGTATTATCCTTTTTAGTAATCTTACTTTCATTCTATTTCTATATGGTTTTATTCAATAAAGAATATTTATCTTTTTAGAATCAGCTTTTAATATAATATTATTCTCCCCTTTGTTGTTCTATCACTAGTCCGATGCCTTTCTGTGAATCTATGAAAGCGCCACCAATGACTCGTCTTTCGTCATAAAAAACGGCAGATTGTCCGGGAGTTATTGCTGAAGCTGCTTTGTCAAAATGAACAAGTAGCCGACTATCTTCTAGCCTTTTTACCTGACATGGAATAGGATGACTTCGATAACGGATTCTTACGGTTAAATCTTTGCAGGTAAAGAATTCTGTTTCATTAATTATATGATCATCCGGTTCTAACAACATATATCTTGTTTCCAACTGTATTGCATCTCCAAGCATAACGGTGTTTTTCTCGGAATTTATTTTTAATACATAAGCCGGTTTCCCTAAAGCAATTTCCAATCCTTTACGCTGTCCAACAGTATAATACGGAGTACCCTTATGTTTTCCTAATTTTACGCCCTCTGAATTGACAAACCATCCGGTGCCAATTTCTTTATCTATGTCGGGGCACTGCTCGCGAAGGAAATCTCGATAATCGCCTTTGATGAAACAAACTTCCATGCTCTCACCTTCTTTTGACTTGGCTTTGTAGCCCTTCTTTTGAAGATATTCACGTACTTCCGGTTTGGTATAACAGCCTAATGGGAAAATACAACGTTTCAAAACATCCTGTCCTAATCTCCACAGAAAATAGGATTGGTCTTTTTTATCATCATCACCGGCAACAATATATGTATTATCATTTCGTTCTTCCAGCTGAGTATAATGGCCCGTAGCGATCCATGAACAATCTAATTTATTTGCCCATTCTCTCAGAATGCGAAACTTAAATAGCGGATTGCACATTACGCAAGGATTGGGAGTACGCCCCCGTTTGTATTCATCAATAAAATACTTGATAATGGTTTCTTTGAAAGATTTGCGTTCATCGGCTATGTAATGGGGAATGCCAATCTGATCAGCCATAACTTTAGCATCATGCGGCTCTTCACCCCAAACTTGCATAGTTACTCCAATGACCTCGTATCCTTGCTCTAAAAGCATCAGACAGGTAGCGGTGCTATCTATTCCACCACTCATTCCTACAAGAACTCGCTTATTCGGTACTTTCATTCAATAGTCTTTGTTATGATTTTGCAAAGGTACAAGATTATTGGTAGACAGCAATACTGAGACAAAAAAATAATCTTGATTAACAAATATATTAATTAAAGAAATGCATTAAATTTTTGATCGTAATATTTATTCTTTAATTTTGGGTTAAAAATAAAAATTACTTATATTTGGACGAAGTAGAAATTTTATCGATTATGACAAATCCGAATCTTCCGGGTGTTCCCCAATCTGAACAAATAATATTGTATGATAAATTAAAGCAATACAATAGTAATAGAATATCTTTTAAAGAGGGGGGAGTGTATCTTGTTGTTTTACCTCATGCTAGTAATCCTAATTATTCTCTATGGGCTTATTCTCCATTAATAGAAAAGGGCAAAATACTTTTTATATGTGACTTGTCTTTCAATATAAGTATTGCTATGCGTATGGCCAGTATGATGTTTTATTATTCAAAACTAGGTATTGCTATTACTGATTACAATGAGAAAAGAATGCAAAGTAATGGTGATGACCTCATTGCCTTTGGAAAATATCACGGACATTTTTTGTATGAAATTCTTAAAATTGATCCGGCTTATCTTTCTTGGATTGCTTATAAATATATACCGAAGATTCCAAAGCAAGAGAGATTTGTTATGATAGCTCAGGTTTATCATCAAGTACACCTTGACATGATGTTGAGAAAAATAAAGGAACGGGAGTATACAAGTCAGTTCTTGGGCAAAGTTGGCGAAAAGTTGAGGGATTTGAGACTAAAGGTTAAAAAAGTAAGATTAGCAGATAATCCGTATAAAACAGCTTATGAAGGAAGTGTGGCAAAATTTTATGTCATTCAGTACTTACAACTTACTGATAGATTGGGAAATAAGATCACTACAAATTTTTATTCAAAGAACGCAAGTTACGTTTCAGGTACTTTATCGCCATTCGAACATGCATATAGGCAAGGAGAAATATTATTTATAGATTCGGCTATCATTGCGCGTACATATGAAAATTATGGAGTAAAATATACAAAATTATATCATATCAAATTGAAATTGATTTGATAGATCTGAATAAAATTAGTGATTCTAATCTTTGAAAATAAGCACTGTTGCGTAGGCTGATATACCTTCTTCGTGACCTATGAATCCGAGCTTTTCTGTTGTGGTTGCCTTAATGGAAATGTCATCGGTATCAATATCCATCACAGAAGCCAGCTTTTGTTGCATTGAAGGAATATGCGAATTTAATTTGGGGCGTTCTGCACAGACTGTAGAATCGATATTGCTTACTTTATATCCTTTGGCTGCAATTAATTCTATCGTCTTTTTTAATAATATCTTACTGTCAATATTCTTAAATTCATCTTTTGTATCTGGAAAATGATAGCCTATGTCATGCATGTTTGCAGCTCCAAGCAAAGCGTCGCATATTGCATGTATTAATACATCAGCATCAGAATGTCCCAATAATCCCTTCTCGTGTTCTAAAAGTATTCCGCCCAACCACAGTTGACGGCCGGCAACTAATTGGTGAACATCATATCCAAAACCCACTCTTATTTTCATTATACTAACTTTTCAATAAATAAATATCTATAAATTCATCGGATATAGAAATCAAGTAATTTTTCATCTTCAATATATCCCTGTAAATGTTCCCCGATACTGACCGGGCCGATGCCGATTGGAGTGCCGGTGAACAGTAAATCACCCATTTTTAATGTGTAAAACTGACTGACGTATTCAATGATGTTATCAATTGTATATAACATATTTGCTGCGCAATTCTGCTGAACGGTACTATTATCTATATCTAAATGAAAATTCAAATTTTGTATATCGGTATAATTTTCAACAGGAACAAAAGTGCCGATTGCAGCGGATGAATCAAAACCTTTACTTAATTCCCAGGGTAGTCCTTCTTTTTGAAATCTATTTTGTAAATCACGGGCTGTAAAATCTATTCCGACAGTTACTGCATCATAATATCTGTATGCAAATTGCGAACCTATAGTCTTACCCAAACGGCAAATGCGAACTACTAATTCGGCTTCGTAATATATTTCTTTAGAAAAATTGGGGATAAAAAAAGGGTTACCATTCTTCAGAATAGCTGAATCTGGTTTCATGAAAATTATAGGATTTTTATTTATGGTACCATTTGTAAGTTCTTTCTTATATGGGGCATAATTCCTTTCGACAGCTATAATTTTCATTGTTTTAAGTTATTGAAATTTAAACGATTAAACATTAAGGCCAAATGGGCATATATAGAAGTGTTTTGTACGACTATGTTTTCTGGAACACGGATACGAAAAGGGGTAAAATTCCAAACGGCTTTGATTCCACCTGCAACCATTACCTCTGTGATTTGTTGAGATATCTCAATAGGTACTGTAAGGATGCCAATACGTACTTTATATTCTTTTATTTTCTCTAGAAATTCATCGGTATGAAAAATTGGAATATCATTTAATGAAGTTCCGACTAAAGAGGGGTTGACATCGAAGGCTGCAACAATTTTCAGTCCAAATTGGCAAAGTCCGAAATCTTGTAATAATGCACCACCCAAACTACCAACTCCAAAAAGGAAAGCCTGATGCATTTCACTGAAGCCTAAAAAATGCTCGAGTACTACTATCAATTCGTCAATTTCGTAGCCAACGCGTGTGCGACCGGCAATCTTAACAAAAGACAAGTCTTTAGCTATTTGTGAAGCATCAATGTTTGTTAATTTTGATATTTGAGTAGAGGAAATAAAACGAATTCCCTTTTTCTTCAGCAATTTGACATTAGACAAGTACCATGGTAACCGACGTAATGTTGGCTCTGGAATTTTCATTTCATCTGTTTGCTGTATTTTATCATCCATGCCTATTTCTTTTTACTTTTGGGCTTATTAATTTACAAAACTACACTTTTTTTTTTAATATCTTATAATTAAGGCTTAAGGTTAACAAAAAATCTATGTCAAAAGGTAAATAGTGGTGTATACAAATGTCTTTTAATTTTAAAATGGAAAATAAAATTGCAAGAATCAATCCAAAATACTACTTTTGAAAGAAATGGATTATGTTAAATCAATGAACGAGTAAAATGAAAAAAAATAATGATTGGAAAGACCGTTTGAATATTGTATACTCTACAAGTTCGGATTTTAGTTATGAAAA
>JALNVG010000086.1 GCA_023227685.1 Bacteroidaceae bacterium | reverse complement strand
TTAAATGCTGCTGCTTATACGCATACATCAATTGCTTTGCAGGATGCAATTCGTGCAGTTAAGGCACCGGTAATAGAGGTGCATATATCTAATGTTTTTGCCCGCGAGAATTTCCGCCATGTATCTATGATATCTGGTGCTTGCCAAGGTGTGATTTGCGGTTTCGGATTGAATTCATATCGGTTGGCTTTGGAGGCTTTAAAAGATATTTGTATTAAAAAATAAATAGGATGCCGGAGAACGAATCTATAGACGATTATATTTTACGACATATCGATCCGGAGAGTGATTATTTGCGGGCGTTGTATCGGGAGACAAATGTCAAGTTACTTCGTCCACGGATGGTATCCGGTCATTTGCAAGGTCGTATGCTCAAGATGTTTGTTGAGATGATCCGTCCCTCGGAGATATTGGAAATAGGTACCTTTAGCGGCTATTCGGCCCTATGTATGGCCGAGGGGTTGCCAGAAGGTGGTATGTTGCATACTTTTGAGATTAATGATGAACAGGAAGATTTTACCCGTCCATGGTTGGAGGGTTCTACGTATGCAAATAAGATAAAATTTTATATCGGTGATGCCATTGAACTCGTTCCGCAGTTGGGAATCACGTTCGATCTTGTTTTTATTGACGGTGATAAACGCAAGTATATTGATTATTATGAGATGTCTCTCTCGCATCTTTCGAAAAACGGATATATCATTGCCGATAATACTTTGTGGGATGGTCATGTACTTGAATCTGTTCCTTCGCATACGGATACGCAAACTATCGGCATCAAGGCTTTTAATGATTTTGTGGCGGGGGATAAAAGAGTGGAAAAGGTGATATTGCCTATGCGTGATGGTTTAACTATTATTCATAAGTTGAACTGATTTTATAATAATATTAAAAATTGATTATATGAAAGCTACTAGACAAAGTAAAATAGAGCGTATGCTGCAAAAGGAACTCAGTGAGATGTTTCTATTGCAAACTAAGCTGACAAAGGGTGTTCTTATCTCGGTGACCGGGACAAAAATAAGTCCTGATATGAGTATATGCAGTGTTTATTTGAGCGTTTTTCCATCAGAAAAAGGAGAAGAACTATTGAAGAATATTAATGCAAATGCCAAGACTATCCGCTATGAATTAGGTGAACGGGTAAGACATCAATTGAGAATTATTCCTGAGTTGCGTTTTTTTGTGGATGATTCATTGGATTACCTTGAGAAAATTGACCAATTACTGAAGTGAACCTTTCTTTATTTATAGCCAGACGTTATCTCTTTTCGAAGAAAAAACATAACGCTATTAATATCATCTCGGCAATTTCGGTTTGCGGGGTAGCATTGGCTACGTTGGCTTTGGTTTGCACGTTGTCCGTGTTTAACGGGTTTCAAGATATGGTGGCCGGGCTTTTCACAACGTTTGACCCACAGTTGAAAATTACCGCCCGTCAGGGTCAGGTGTTTAACGGGAGTGATCAGCGTCTTTTGACGTTGCATTCGTTTCCTGAAATATCCGTTTATTCGGAAACATTGGAAGGAAATGCGATGGTGCAATACAAAGATCGCCAAGCGATGATTATATTGAAGGGTGTATCTGATAATTTTGAACAACTTACTTCCATTGATAGTATCCTTTGTGGTTCGGGGAAGTTTCAACTTCATGACAAGGTAGTTCAATACGGCATTATGGGTGCTGATCTTGTTTCTACGCTCGGTACCGGATTAGAGTTTGTTGATCCTCTTCTAGTCTATGTTCCCAAACGGAATGTGAGGGTGAATATGGCTAATCCGGCTACGTCTTTTAATCAGGATTATCTTTACTCTCCCGGTTGTGTGTTTGAGGTTGAACAACAGAAATATGATAGCCGTTATATTTTGACTTCACTTGATTTTGTTCGTCACTTGTTTGAGTATAATAAAGATGAAGTTTCGGCCATTGAATTAAAGTTAGCTCCTGGAGTTTCATGTGATTTGGTACAAAAGAAAATAGAAAACTTACTAGGAAATGATTTTATCGTTCAAAATCGTTATCAGCAACAGGCAGATGTCTTTCATATTATGGAGATTGAAAAATTTATTTCTTATCTCTTTCTCACTTTTATCCTTATGATCGCTTGTTTTAATATTATTGGCTCACTTTCAATGCTGATTGTTGATAAGAAAGATGATGTGGGTACATTGAGAAATCTTGGTGCGGACGATAGACTAATTACTCATATTTTTTTGTTTGAAGGTAGGATGATTTCTATTACCGGTGCGGTGGTCGGAGTGATTCTCGGACTTGCTCTTTGCTTTATACAAAGTAAATTTGGCTTGATATCAATGGGAAGTACGAATGGTACGTTCGTTATTGATTCTTATCCTGTAAGTGTGCATTTTTGGGATATTATTCTAGTCTTTTTGACTGTCGTAATTGTAGGATTCTTGTCTGTTTGGTATCCTGTTCGTTATTTGAGTAAACGATTGCTTTAATTCTTTTGTGTATATATAGAAAGAACAGACGTCTGATATTTTTTATCAGACGTCTGTTCTTGTAATGATTTTTTTATTCAATTTTCCAAGTATCATTAGTCATTAATAATTCATGGAAGTTATGGTATTTTTTCTTTTCTGTTATTTCTTCTATCTGTTTTTCGAGTGCTTCATTATATGTTGGTGCGTCAACATCGCGAATTACACCGAGAGCAACAGGAAATTCAGGATTTTCCATCAGTGCCAGTTTTAGTTGTAAGGTATGGTCTATGCAGTGAGCATCATGAATTAGTATATCCTTTTCTGTGATATTATTCTGTCCAAGTTTGACTACTTTTAGGTTGAATCCGTCTTGCATTAGTCCGCATTCATTATGCTCACCGAATAACATCGGCTTGCCTTGCTCAAGATAGATCGCATTCTTAGCTCGATTTTCTTTTGTAGCCAAATTCTCGTAAGTACCATTATTGAATATCATGCAGTTTTGTAGGATTTCAACTACAGATGTTCCTTTATGCCTAGCTGCAGCTTTTAACGCTGCTGTTGTTGCCGGAATATCAACTGCGACGCAGCGAGCAAAAAAACGTCCTCGTGCCCCGAATGCTAATTCAGCAGGATGAAACGGGTCTTCTATTGTACCGTAGGGGGAAGATTTACTAACGAATCCGCGAGCGGAAGTAGGCGAATATTGCCCTTTGGTCAGTCCGTAAATGCGATTATTCAATAATAGCATATTTATATCAATATTTCTACGGATAGCATGGATGAAATGATTTCCACCGATGGCCAGACCGTCTCCATCACCCGAAACTTGCCAGATTGTTAGTTTTGAATTAGCTATTTTTGCCCCGGTGGCTACTGCTGCAGCACGCCCGTGAATGGTATGAAAACCATAGGTCTTGGCATAGTAAGGCAAGCGTGAGGAGCAACCGATACCCGAAATAACTACTGTTTCGTAGGGCGGTATACTTAGTTCGGCCATTGCTCTTTGTAATGCATTGAGAAAAGAATGATCTCCACATCCCGGGCACCATCGAGGTTGTCCGGTTTTATAATCTTTAATATCGTATTTAATTTCTTCCATTTTATTTTTCCTCTAGGATTTGATTAAAAGTATCTGTGAGTTCGCTAATTAAGAATGGCTGTCCATTTATTCGGTTGAATTGTTTGATATTGATTCCATGAATTTTCATACGCAAATAGCCTGCGAATTGTCCGAGATTTTGTTCGGCCACAACAATTTTTTTGAATCTACCCAGAACTTCGGCTGTGTTTTTGGGTAGTGGGTTGATATATTGAAAATGTGCTAGAGCAACTTTTTTACCTTTCTTTTTCATCATTTCCATTACTAGACGAAGATGTCCGTAGGTGCCACCCCAACCAACAATGAGTAAATCGGCGTCTTGATCTCCGATTACTTTTAATTCGGGTAACTTATCTGCAATTTTGTCAATTTTTGTTTGGCGTAGTAGAACCATCTTTTGATGATTCTCCGGATTGCTACTGATAACACCGGTTTTGCTATCTTTTTCGAGACCGCCGATACAATGTTCAAAGCCCTTGGTGCCGGGGATAGCCCAATAACGGCTATCGGTTTTGACATCTCTTTGGTAAGGAGTCCATGTTGCTGCCATTTCGGGCTTTACAAATGGTGGATTAATAGGCGGATAGTTTTTTAAGTCAGGTAATTTCCAGGCAGATGAACCGTTGGCAATAAATGTGTCAGAGAGTAATATGACCGGAGTCATATGCTCTATGGCAATCTTTGCAGCCATATAGGCGGCATCGAAGCAATTGGTAGGGGAAGTTGCGGCAATAACCGGTACTGGGCTCTCACCGCTTCTGCCATAAAGAGCTTGTAATAAATCTGCCTGCTCTGTTTTTGTGGGTAGTCCGGTAGACGGTCCGCCTCGTTGAACATCAATGATCAATAATGGAAGTTCGGCCATTACTGCAAGATTTATAGCTTCGGTTTTCAGGCAAAGTCCCGGACCAGAAGTTGTTGTTACGGCAAAATCTCCCGCAAAAGCTGCTCCTATAGCTGAGGCACATCCTGCAATTTCGTCTTCGCATTGAACGGTTTTGATTCCAAGAGATTTATGTTTGGCTAGTTCATGAAGAATGTCTGTTGCCGGTGTGATCGGATAGGAACCCAGATAGAGTTCCAACCCGGATTTTTCCGAAGCAGCTATTAATCCGTATGATGTAGCCTTGTTGCCTGTAATATCCATGTAAAGGCCTTTTTCTTTTTTGTCTGTACATTCAATCTTATATGATGAAGCGATGGCGTGAGTATTTGCTCCGAAATGATAACCATCATTTAATACTTTGATGTTGGCAGCAGCTATTTGCGGTTTCTTGGCGAATTTTTCATTTAACATGTTTTCTGCCGCATCCAAATTGCGACCGAACATCCAGCAAACTAGTCCGAGTGCGAACATGTTTTTGCAACGGATGATCGATTTATTGTCTAATCCGGAGTCCTTTAAGCTCTCTTTACACATTGATGTAATGGCTACTTGCAAGACTTCTTGTTTAATACCTAGTTCCTCAATTGGGTTCATCGTGGCGTATTCGGCCTTTATTAAGTCGGAGTCCTTAAAAGAATTTGAGTCAACGATAACAATACCCTTAGGATCGCAATATTTAATTTGAGTTTTTAGGGCTGCGGGATTCATTGCGATCAGTACATTGCAAAGGTCACCCGATGTGTATATTTGTTCGCTGCCGACATGAATTTGGAATCCTGATACTCCGGATAAAGTGCCTTGGGGGGCTCGGATGTCGGCAGGGAAATCGGGTAGGGTACATATGTTATTTCCTACAGTAGCTGAAATAGTTGAGAAAATATTACCGGCGAGTTGCATACCGTCTCCCGAATCTCCGGAGAACCTTACGACAACTTGTTCGATTTCTTTAATTGTGAATTCTTCTTTGCTCATATTTGTTTATAGATTTTCATGCTTGATAGGATTACAAAATTAGTTAGCCTGTATGAATTAAAAAAATGTTTTTAAGTGTTTTTGTCTATTTATACCTAAAAAAGAAAAAGGCAAAAGAAGTCTTGACAATTTCTTGAATAATCCAGTTGATTTCATTAACTTTGCAACCAATTTTATTCCGGTCTCGTAGTTCAACGGATAGAATAGAAGTTTCCTAAACTTTAGATAGGAGTTCGATTCTCCTCGAGACCACTTATTAAAAGTCCCTTGAAATAATATTTCTGGAGGACTTTTTTTATTTGTGTGTTATCTTATTTGATTTCTAAAACGTAACGTACAAAAAAACCTCTCCCTAAATTTTAAGGAGAGGTTTTTTATATTTAGAATATTTTCTTTATTTATCGGCAGTTTCAGAAACAATAACTGTTGCAGCTTTTGCAGCAGCATTAGCTTTCTCTAACTTATTAGAATCTTCTTTCTTCATAAACAAAAAGGCTATAGGTGCCGCAATGAATATGGATGAAAGTGTACCGATAACAACACCGAGAATCATGGCAAAAGCAAAGCTCCTGATAGATTCTCCACCAAGAATGAAGATACAGAGCAATACAATTAATGTACTGACTGATGTATTAACGGTTCTAGCTAAAGTAGTATTTAAAGAATCGTTGAACAATTGCTTCTTGTCGCGTTTCGGATAGAGCTTGAAGAATTCACGTATACGATCGAAAATAACTACTTTATCGTTTATAGAATAACCGATTGCAGTTAAGATAGCACCAATGAATGTCTGGTCAATTTCTAACGAGAACGGAACTCGTCCCCAAGCAAGAGAATATATACCGATAATCATTAAAGTATCGCTAGTTAATGCTACGACAGATCCGATACTATAAGCTATGTTGCGGAATCGAAGTAATATGTATAAACCAATAGCAAGTAATGCTAGCAAAACGGACCAGAATGCACCGACTTTGATGTCTTTTGCAATACTCGGACCTACTTTTTGTGAACTGATAATGCTTCCTCCTGTGTAATTATCACGATTAACAAAAGTTTGTTTCGAAATATTTTTTGTTAACAGCGGTTTAACAGCTGTATACAAATTTGATTCAATTTGTGAATCTACATCGTCACCATTTTCGTTAATTCGATAATTAGTGCTAATACGCACCGTTTTCTTATCTGTACCGATAGAAATAACGTTGACGTTGGCATCGTTGAAACTTTTTGATATTAAATTACGTACTTGTTCAGGTTGTACTTGGTTCTCAAATCTGACTTCATAGTTACGGCCTCCGGTGAAATCAATGCTTTGGCTTAATCCGCGGACAAAGAAAGAAATAAAACAGATGATCAGGAATATGCCTGCTATTGTAAATGTTTTGTTCTTTTTTTCCATTAACTTGAAGTGAACATTTGTCATCATGTTTTTTGAGACTTTTGAGGTGAATGTTAGATTCAACCATTTGTCTTTATTCATGTAATGCTCGTAGATAATACGGGTAATGAAGACTGCGGTAAAGAATGATATGAGAATGCCGATAATCAATGTTGTAGCAAATCCACGGATAGGACCTGTACCGAAATTGAAGAGTATAATACCTGTAATAATAGATGTCAAGTTTGAATCGAAAATAGCGGAGAAGGCATTTTTATAACCATCGCTCAATGCATTCTTGACATTTTTTCCACTACGCATTTCCTCTTTGGTACGTTCGTAAATCAACACATTGGCATCAACCGCCATACCAAGAGTCAATACCATACCTGCAATACCGGACATGGTCAAGGCTGCCTGGAAAGATGATAAAATTCCAAGTGTAAAGAAAAAATTGAGAAATAATGCTGAATTGGCTACCATACCCGGAATAAAGCCGTACATGACACACATATATGTCATTAGCAAGATTAAGGCCACGATAAAAGAGAATATCCCAGCATCTATAGAAGCTTGTCCCAGAGAAGGACCAACAATATCCTCTTGAACGATATGTGCCGGTGCCGGCATCTTACCGGATTTTAATACGTTAGCTAAATCCTTGGACTCTTCTGTTGTGAAGTTGCCCGTAATTTGTGAGCGGCCACCGGTAATTTCGGAATTTACATTTGGTGCGGAATAAACAT
The DNA here is from genome assembly GCA_023227685.1 of Bacteroidaceae bacterium. Lineage (GTDB taxonomy): Bacteria > Bacteroidota > Bacteroidia > Bacteroidales > Bacteroidaceae > JALNVG01. Next base: position 1,774 of record JALNVG010000086.1, on the reverse strand, counting down.
AATTATCAAGAACTATAGCAATACACTTACCTATATTCTTTTTTGTCAATTGTGCCCAACGGCGTGCACCGTCAGAATTCATTGTCATGCTAACAGCCGGTTTGCTATATTGATCATATTCGTCTTTTGCATCCGTGACTACATCTCCTTCAAGAGGAGCTTTGCCATCACGTTCACTTACTTTTATAGCATAAAGTTCAAAGGTCTGTGCTTTCTTGTCGAATGACGCAGCTTTGACACCCCATTTAAGATTGAGACTTGTCGGCAGTATTGCATGGATGGCTGGCATTGATAGATATTTATTGATGGCAGCTGTATCTTTGTAATTTGCATAGCCAACTATCGGGCCTTCTCCATTTGTATTCAATTGAAGTCTGGACAAAAGAGGATATTGCTTTTGAGCTTGTGAGTTTTGTGCAATATTTTCTTCTTTGTTTTCTTTACCGGTTAATTTGGCTTTTAAACTATCAATTGCGCTAATAGCCTCTTGTTCTTTAGTCTTAGCTAGAAGTTTTGTTGAATCGACAGCTGTTGAATCGGAAACCGTGTTGCTGGTCAAAATATCTTTCAATTTTGAATCGGCAGATTGTAAATAGGGCAAAATTTCTTTTGCTGAATAGGTTTCCCAAAATTCAAGATTAGCAGATCCCTGTAAAAGTTTTCTTACACGTTCGGGTTCTTTGATACCGGGAAGCTCAACCATGATGCGACCCATCTTATCTTCCAGACTTTGGATGTTTGGTTGAACAACTCCGAATCTATCAATACGTGTACGAAGTACGTTGTATGAATTCTCTACTGCGGATTTTACTTCTTCTCTTAAAACTTTTATAACATCAGCATCCGAAGAGTTTTGATTTATTTTGTCTTTGAGTTGTTGTGTTGCGAAAATGTTGGCTAGTCTGGCGTTAGGAGCAATTTTATGATACTCTTTAACGAATAATGTGATGACATCATCTTGGCTATTAACCGATTCTACAGCAGCTGTCTTGAGTGCTTTATTGAAATTTACATCGGGTTTGTCGTCAGCCAAAGCTCTAATGACATCAGGGATGGAAACTTCAAGGATGACATTCATACCACCTTTTAAGTCCAGACCCAAACTGATCTCCATTTCACGACATTGTTTTAGTGTGTAATTACCAAGCCATACTTTTGTATTAGACAAAGAGTCAAGGTAATCTTGTTCGACTTTCACATCGCCTTTCGCAATCTCTTTGGCCGTATTAGTATAGTGGCGGGTTACGAAGGAGAAGGAAAGGTAAAACAAGCATACCAGCATGAGTAATATCGCAAAAACTTTTACAATTCCTTTGTTTTGCATGTTACGTTTAATTTATTATGTTTATTTTTTAATTGTATTAGCTGCTTTTAAAGTTGCAAATATAGTGTTTTTTTTACATTAGGTTATTATTCAGCCTTAATTATTTTATTTCTTCAACAAAATCTTTGGAATATCATTTTTTATTCAGTTGTCGATAAAAACTTCTGGAAGAATACTTAATTCTTTCAGAAGTTTTTGAATTTATATATAGCAATAATGTATATATGAAATCTTTACTTATAAAAGGCCTTTATTCTTTAAGAGTGGTTCTAGTTTTGGCTTTGCTCCACGGAATCTTTTGTAAAGTATCATAGGGTCATCGCTGTCACCTGTTTCAAGGATGTTTTTCCTGAATGAATTGGCTGTCTTTTTATTGAAGATGCCCTTTTCTTTGAAAGCCTCAAAAGCGTCATTATCGAGAACGCTTGCCCAAAGATAGCTATAGTAACC